>NZ_JACSOF010000179.1:0-11881 GCF_014349205.1 Photobacterium sp. BZF1 | reverse complement strand
AACAACTTTAATATTCATGATGGATGCTCCTTCGTAATTAAGTGCTAACACCTTAATTCTGGCTCATCGAAGCCGTTAAGTGGGGCGTCCATCACATCACTTCCTAATTACGAATCAAAGTACACTCTAACTAGAATACGGCAACTAGATAGCCAGCCTAAATAAGGCCGGCATAAAAACGAACTGGACTAAAATAAGTGATTCTAATACAGCATAAAACCTACCAAGATTATTTAATCTAATACAAGACCAGTACTGGCAACAATTTGCTCCGCAACAAAGTTTGGATCCTCAGCGTTAGGAAAATGACCAATTCCGTCCCACTCAACATACGCTATGTTCGGGCATTCCTTTTTCAATTCTCGGCCAATACCTACTACAGCAATCGGGTCATCTTTTGCCCAAGCTACACGTACATGGTTAGATTCCTGTATGGCACCAATCCAACGATCCCTAAATATGTAACGCTCTCTCATATAACCTGATTGTGCAGCAAGTTTTGACGTTTGGTCCTTGTATAGGAATAACTCTTCTCGAATAGAGATTTCGCTCTCGCTTAAGTTTCCTAGAGTACAGTTTTCCATAAACTTAAAATAATATTCACCGGTACACTGCTGAAACTCTTCCATGGCTTGAAATAAACTTTCATTACTCTGAGCTCTATTCATAGTGCCGGGTTCATTTGATACCCATTGAAGTAGACTGCCATTGAGAAAAAGTGACGACAATACATTAAAAGACAGGCTTTTTTCTAAATTTCTTGATAATAGTTCAGTATGAACGCTAGTGCCTATATCATGACTCACAATGTGGGCTTGTTCAATATTTAAATGGTTAGCCAGTTTTTCTACTATATCAGCTTGCTGCATCAGAGAATAACTGAATGCAGTCGGTTTATCACTTAAACCCCAGCCGACCAAATCAAACGAGACTAATCTAGCCTTTGATTTTAATAAAGTGACAACTTCCTTCCAATCGTAACTAGAAGATGGATGACCGTGAATCAGTATAATTACTGGTCCTTCTCCTTGGTCATGATAAAAAACATTATTTCCATCAATGTTTAGGTATTCACCAGAGTTTTTCCACTCTAGTGCTTCTTTTGATAATTCTTTTGTTTCGTACATTTAACTTAGCCTTTCTGAATACAGTGTTTTAGAGACAGGACTTTCGAGTTAAGCATCTGGTAATAAATCGAAGATGCCAACACGGTCTGACTTAGTGCTACCTACCCACAGACGATTACCTACCTCAATAGCACTTGTACCTGCGCCAAGAACACCATAAACCGCAGCAGGCATAACTTCTGCTGTACTTAGTGTTACAGGGTCGATTCGAGTAACCTTAAATGCAGTCATTTGATTACCACCTACCTTGGCAGCAATGCTCTGCTGTTTAGGGAAATCTAGTGGGTTATCGACTACATGTATGCCTGCCAGAATAGACTTTCCGTCAGCAGACCAACGTAGGTTATCAGGTATCCCTCCTAGGTCAGCGCTGGTCACTTTCACTGGAGAAACGCTTCTGTCAATCTTGACTACAGAAAAGCCGGTAGATGCTGCTACGAATACCTGTTGACCGTCGGGTGACGAAATAATGCCGTTTGGTGTCGAAATACTTTCTGAACCTGGAAGTTCCTCCCAGCCAGTGGATTTGTACCAAATACGTGTGTTACCAACAGGACCGCCTTGGAGTGCAATGCCCAACGCTTCTTCAGGGTCTTGAATTGGACTGCCTGTAGAGGTTGCAATTACACCACCGTCCGGTAGTACAGTCACCGCATCCGGCCAAAAGTCTTCCCCAACATTGATAGCGCCTATCCAAGTGAATTGTGGTGTCTCAAAGGAGTAATTGATACGAAATACTTCTATTGCTTCACGTCCACCATTCATATTTTTATGACTGGCAACATACACTTCTATAGTATTTTCAGTTTGGTTAAAAAATCCAAATCCATGTGGGCTAAAGGCTTTCCAGTTCGTTGGTTCTGTAATTGGGAAACGTGAACTTTCAGGAGCAATAATAATATTTTCAGATTGAATTCTTGTTCCAGTTTCTGTTTCAGCGTCAAACACGTGCCAGAAACCCGTTGTGATCACATCATCTAGAAAATTTGGGCCATAACATGTGATTCCGCCACCCACAATCCATTTAGTGCCTGGGATTTGGATAATATCTTCTACATTATAAAAACCATATAGAAATTTAGCGTTGGACATCAAGGTATCAAAGCGATTTTTATCAGTCATAAATGAATTTCTCTTCTTTAAGTTATAGGTATTACTAAAATTAACAGAGGCGCAAACTGTAAGTAACTAAATCTAATAGACGTTTGTTACGACCAGTTTTTTGTCTTGATTTATATGATTAGTTTCTACCTTAAATAATTCATAGAAATTCATATATTAAGCCAAAACCTTGCGACAGAAATAAATTTATCGCTTTATATAATTGAGTTCCAATACAGTTTGATGGATCTGATCCATCGCTTTTATTTTAAGTGCACTATTCTCTGTGGAATTAGTTATAAATAATATTTCCAGTCTAGGCTAAAGTAAATCCTTACGTTTTTGGTTGTAGGGGTTATTTAATTACGGCGTGAACACTTTCAAAGCTTGCCGTGGTTGCATCAGCCGATACTAATCTAAGCAAGTCTATGGTTTGCTTGTCACGAATAGGGCTGTCTAACCAATTTTGATAGGCTTGTTTATTTTCCCATGTGCACATTACTAATACTTTCGCTGGGTCATCAGCAGATAGCATTGTTTCACCGCGCAAAAAACCAGAGATATTCTCACTGGCTTCTTCTACATATCGTCTTGCTATGTGTAAGCGGGCAAGTTTTTTTCCATCGCCATGATGTTCTGTCAAAGTAAGCATGGTAATAAATGGCATAATATTGAACCTATTAAACTAATTTGTTTTCCGTACACTGCAACCAAACTTTCCGGCGGTAACTCGTTTCGCTATTGAATGAGTTCGTTGACCTTCGCCAAGGTTTAGCCCGCGTTGGTGATCTGGTTAGCGTCCTGCAGTCTGCCCGCTAGGGCGTTCAAGCTGTCAATCTGGGTTAGCGCCTTGAAGCTCTCGGGCTGGCTAGAAAGCTCGTTAGCGCCCGTTTCCAACGCCGCATAAGAACCCGCAACACTAATAATCATAAGAAGGGCTGTCGTAAATAAGAATTAAAAACGGTTAACGTGAATACTGAACAAGAACTTGCCAAGCTCCAAGCATACCCCAACACAAGCGAGCGCAAGGGCCCGCCGTAAAATCTGGAACAAGTCCAAATAAAAACGAAGCTGTTAGTTAGGTAAACGCTGACGCCTGACGAAAGGAACGCGGTAGATCGCGCAAGTGTATTAGTGATAGCATTCATTTCGTTAATCCGTTTCGATTCGGTTTAATATGCCCCGGTTGTTCGTTGGTAGCGGAACCGGGGCTTTTTGATGTTTAGACTAGATTAGTTTAGTTCGAACGGCTTGAACGTATTGAACGTTACAACTTCGCCCGGAACAACGTTGTTCGTGTCTGACGAACGGAACATGAAGTTACCAAAACGAACCGACGTAAACCCCGTGTTTTCTGTGTAGTTGGTGCGAATGATCGCGTCGCCGTAACACTCCGCCATTTCTTCCCATGAATTGAATGTTTCCTCGTTTCTTACTTGTGCGCTTCCGTCTTTGAACAAGTTGATCGTCTTGTTCGCGCCTTCGTGTCGAACGTAGATATTCATAAACCAGTCGGAATCGGATTCAATGTCTAGGTTCGGCGTCGCCATATCTGAAATCTGAACGTCGCTAACTAGGTGCGTCAATGGAACGTAAGCGGTAATTCGCGTTTCGCCCTTGTAAGTCCCGAAGCCGTCGGAATCTGCGTAATCAACCATTGCCGAAACCGTGTTGTCTTCGTTGATTGTTACCGTCTTCGTGTCGTGAACATATTCTGGGTTAATCGAAGGCATACCGATTGGCTCAACGTAAGGGTGTTGTTCGCGTGGATCAAGGTTAACAATTTCGTCGACTGGCGTGTTACTGCCCTTGTCGTCGTTACAACCTGCAAGTGTACCCGCAACCAAAACAGCCAATAGAACTTTTTTCATCTCTGTTTCTCTTTAAATAGTGAATGAAATCCTTTTCATCATTTCCTTTCCAAGTCTTAATAAAACTTGGCCGCTTCCCGTGTATATTTAACGAAGGAAGACTTTGTTTTTAAATCAAGCGCAAGACCAATCTCGATACTTACCCGCCAACATTTAGAAAAATTGACGTGCCTAAATGGTTCAACCTCCGCCTTGGCGTCCCGTAAAAACGTATTTTCGGACTCAACGTCGGAAGCTATTTTTAATAGCTTTGCTTTCTAGTGTGGATTAAGTGAAATCAAAGGTTCTCTATTTACATAAGTGTGGATCTCACTAAAGTGACGCCATCATGTATTTCAATTCTTGGCGTCAAGTAGCAATGTTTTGATTCCGAGTGTTAAAGGCAAGCCATTAGCCCAGCTTCTAAAGCATCTTTATCTAAAGAGCCCTTAGGTCCGATAAATACGAGGCTTGTATGGCGCTTTTCAGTCCCCCAGGGTTCCGAAACAGCGTAAGAGTCTCTTTTTCCAACTCGCTGATAGACAACCTTGTTTGTAGGTTGGTCAGTAATGTCAATAACCCCTTTTACCCTGAGAATAGAGTCAGGGAGGGAGTTGAGAAACTTATCAAATTTCGCCTTATTTAGGCTTTCCTCAATGGTAAAGCTAAAGCTAGTAAAATCGTGTTTATGGTCTGTCGATACTGCTTGTTCTTCCTCTGAGGAAATAGAGGCTTCAATCCCAAGAATGACCTCAGCTGGGACATTACCATTGATAGACTCAATTATTTTCTTGCTCGGGTAGGTATCTTCTAACCATGCTCGAGCCGTTGCTAATTGTTGTCCGTCAATTAGATCTACCTTTGTTAATACAATCAGGTCGGAGGCCAGTATTTGGTTGTGGAACAAACGGCTTGTCAGTGTATCTTTTGCGAGCAGAAACATAGTTTCAGCATCTATAACAGCGATCCCACCATCAAGACGAATTGCGGGAACAGCATGGGCAACCTGTACGATTCCATTTGGGTCAGCCACGCCACTGGCTTCTAGCACTATGGCGTCAGGCAGTTCTTCTCGCTCAGAAAGTTGAACAAGACTGTCTGTTAAATCAGCTGAAACTGAGCAACAAGCACATCCATTTGACAGATTAATCATGTCATCTGTTTGAGAGGAAATAAGCTCTGCATCAATGTTAATTTTGCCGAAATCATTGACGAGTACCACCAAGCGCTTTCCATGGGACGCAGTAAGTAACTTATTCAGGAGGGTGGTTTTACCCGAGCCCAAGAAACCGCCTATTATCGTTAAAGGCAGTGAACCGACATCTACTCCGTTATCGTGCTTTTGCACCTTATAGGCCGACATAAGCATCCCCATGATGCCTTGGTGAGCGTCGTTAAAACGCTCTTCCACAGAAATGCTATCCTTTGCATTGATAATACTCGCCATATCAAGTGGCGGAGTGCTTATCTCATTGCGATAGCTCATGATTAGATTTCCTCAGCCTTAAACTTCTTACCACCCATAACAGTTCCCCAAACATTGATGTTCTCAATCTGTTTTGCATCTATTGCGTAGGGGTCTTCATCTAAGATGGTGAAGTCAGCAAACTTGCCCTGTTCAATACTACCGATTTTATCTTCCAAACCTAAAACATAAGCGGCGTCGATAGTGACGGCTCGCAGGGCGCGGTCAACGCCAATCGCTTCATGCGGAGCAATGACAGTTTCACCATCTTCAGCAATACGTGTTACAGCACCTGACACCGCAGACAATGGCTGCATTGGCACAACAACTTGCGGGTAATCAGAATGCATCGCAAATGGCACGCCCTCACGCTCCAAAGAGCCTAAACGTGCAACAGTTTCAGCGCGATCAGGTCCATAGGCATGTGTTCTGTGCAGTAGGCTACGATGGTGAATGAAATACGCATTCACACTAGCAACGCCTCCAAGGGATTTAAGACGACGAGCCTGCATCGGAGTTGTCATTGAGTAATGTTCAATAGCGAAACGATGGTCGAAACGTGGTTGAATTCTCTGTAATGCTGCAAGTGCATTTAACGTAATATCGGTCGCATGGTCACCATTTGCATGGCAGTGCAATTGCATACCTGCTTTCCAATAAGGCTTCATGAGTTCAATAAGATCAGGATCGCCTTCTTGACCTTGAGAACCGTCTAAATAGCCTGGGAAGCCAACAAGAGATCCTTGCAAAGGATATGAACCATCACTAAAGAACTTAACGCCCCGAATAAAGAACTTATCCGACTCCATGGTTTGCAGACGTTTGATTTCTTCAATCGCACCTTCAACACCGTGCGATTTTGCCATGGCAGCGCCGTAAGGAGTAAGTCTCATTCGAACAGGAAAGTCAGGATTTTCTGTCGCTGCAATATGGTCAGCTAGTTCTGATTTTTCATCTAAGGATCCATATAGAAGGTCGGCTATTGTGGTGATGCCTGATCGGTTAGCAATCGATGCCATAAAGTGCAAACCGTTAACCCCGCCTCCTGCTACAACTTCGCCCAGTATTGGGGCTAGCGCCATCTGAACACCTGAAGCTTCGGCAAGAACGCCATTTAAACGGCCGTCTGCATATTTTTGGATATGTGGATCCGATGAATCAGCAGGAATTTTTGACATAGCCAATGCAGCTGAGTTTGTGTACGCAAAATGAGGGGCCCAGGCCAAGATATAAATAGGACGCGTGCTACTGATTTGATCTAAAATGTCTCTATCTAATGCACCGTCTTGCTTAGCCGCATCATAACCCCAAGCGATAATAGGTTTATTGGGATCGGCTTCTTTACGATCAACCTCTTTTAGGTGTTCAATGATGCTTGCAACGTCTTTGATGGGTTGCTGCATACCATAACGTCCAGGCCATTTAATTGGCCCAATAAACTCAAGCGCCATGAAACCCGCTGACATCCAGCAATGAGAATGCGCTTCAATAAACCCTGGCATAATGATGCGGTCTTTAAAAGAGTCATCAATGGTTACATCGTATCGTGATAACCAAGGTTCCATTGACTCGATGGAGCCTGTAGATAATACACGCCCATCTAAAATGGCGACCGCATCAACTGCAGGACGACCTGGGTCCATGGTGTATACTTTTTTTGCAGTATAAACAGTGACTTGCTTGTTAGACATGGTAGTCTCTCCGATTATTTGTTAGCTATCTTTGATAGTGAAAATTAATACTCTTTGAGTGATATTTGACGTATCCATGTCATTCTGTTTTTCGGCCTAAAATGGCCCATTCAGGAACTGAAATCTGTCTGCTGATAGACAGGTGACGTAAATAAACAGAAAAACACACTGAAATTACTGCACCGGTTTCTGAATGTTGTGGGATAAAAATTAGGAACATCGTATACACCATGCATCCCAGAGTGACCGGAATCGCATAGAGCTCTTTGCTCAGAAGTAGAGAAGGTTTTTCTAGAAGTACATCTCTTACAATGCCGCCACCAATTGCCGTGATAACGCCAAGGAATATCGGTGCCAGAGGCAATCCAAACCCAAGATTCCACGCTTTATCTGTGCCTTGTATAGCAAACAAGGAAGCTGCAATTGCATCAACATATAGATAAATGCGATTGACGCGTTTCATTTGAATCAATGGAAAAAACAAAAATCCAAACAGGCTAGCGACGACACCAATAACCGCATAGTAGATATCCACTGACCAAAAAACCGGGACGTTGAGTGTCCAGTCTCGGATAGTGCCCCCGCCAATGGCTGTCATCAGCCCTAGAACCACAACCGTAAATATATCCACTTTTTTATCCAAGGCTGCTAACACTGCGGATAGCGCAAATGCAGCGGTACCTACAATAGTGATGGCTTGAATGAGCAGTTCTGCGGTAGACATTTAATGTTTCCGTTAGCTATTTGCTTTGAATGATCATCATTCGTGAGGGTTGAAACCAAAAGCATTCGATGTTTCTTACAGTCGCTGTACAACCCCAGAAACGTCCGGTGTCCATGCATTCTACATAGTGATTGTCAGCACAATAACTCTCCATGGTAGGCTTTATACCTACCAATATTGCAAAGCTAGACTGAATCGGCCAACAGGGCTGGTGATTGGGCGAAGTAAACAGAGGTTAATTGGAGTAGGGTACTTTATTGCTAGATGTATCTAGCTCAGTTTGACGGTGTGTGTTCGAGTTTTAGGTGGGCAAAATTGCCCACAGAGTGTGGTGGGAGGAAGGCTAGCTTGCTCTATTTGCAGAAGATGCTGGTTGGAAGCAATTACATCCTGTAGCGCTCAGCTGAAGTATGGTGAGATCGATTGGATAAGCTTATTTTTAATGGGCGCAATGTTGACTGAATGTGGGCACCATAACGCCACAGGCACAACCATGTCACTGAGGGCTGCCGGTAGCTCTATTTTTGTAATTTGGTTATGACACATTGGCTCTTCTAGGGAGTGTTGTGGTAGAAGAGACCATCCTTCGCCATCACTGATAAGCTTTGCCAATAGAGTCATGTCGGCAACTTGATCGTGTTGAGAAGAGATGATAATCCTAGTTGCTAAATCATCTTCAATAAATGACTGAATTATTAGTTGTTTAGACGAACGCATAGTCGAATAGCGGTCTTTGTCTTCGACTGTATGTACAGCATGTTGTTTGCCAGCAACAGGGATCAGTGACAGATGACCTAGTAGCGTTGAATCGAAGCTATGAATCATTTGAGATTGATGCACGTTCATCAATGCAAAGTGAATACTGCCGTTTTCTATTCCTTGCTTAGCTTCCTTCTTGCTGCATATTTCAAGGTTTATACGCACGCTCGGAAAATTTTCAGATAACGTCTGGTACATAGAGAGGACAATCGCGTGTGGGACAAAGCTGCCATAGGCGATTGTTACAGTCTCTAAACCATTCTCGGCGAGACTTAGAGCGATCTTATCTAAGCTTTTAGCCTGCTCGAGAGTTTGTTTAGCATAGTGATAAAGCAGTTTTCCCTCTTCCGTTATTTGCACAGATCGGGCCGAACGGTCGAACAGAGTAACACCCCATTGTATCTCTAGGCTGGTGATCACTTGCCCAACGGTTGTGCGGTGTTTGTTGAGTTTGATTGCCGCTTTCTGAAAAGAGTTAAGTTCATAAGCAGTGATGAATGTTTGTAGTTGTTCAAGACTGTATTGCATGAATGGTGACCCTTACCAAAATTTCGGATTGTGAGCTTAAACACTTAAGTTTCGAGTTAGATTTATAAAAACATATCTAAATAGTAGACCATGTTTTCATGGCGAATGATATTAATAAATTTACAAAAATATTAGCGATGTAGAGGGGTAAATAATAATTTTTGAAGCCTCTATTAGTATGTATTTTTGATGGATACAGTCCTACAAAAACGATTTAATATTAATTTTCATCTATGCATAATCATCGAAATTAGACATTGGAGTGGAGTCTAATTTAAAACGAAGGAATGGTTAATTATTAATAGTTAATATGAATTTAAAATACAAAGCACTGGCTTTTTTATTGCCGGGCTGGCTTCAACTAATCTATTTGCTGAAGATAAGGCACCTGATCCGGCAGACCTTACAGAGACAAATACCTCTGCTTATTTTTCTATGAGTAATCAAGGTGGCCTTAAAGGTTCTATTTCAGGAGACTTTTCTTTTTCAGAACGTCAGACAGGGATGCTGACTATTGAAGGAACAATGAACAAGGAAGGTAAGTATTCTGATAGTCGCCTACAGTATTTCCACGTGTTCTCTACAGCCAATTCCGTAGTACCAAGAGCAGCGGTTTCGTTGGACGTTATTGATAACGACATGTTCACTTCCGCATCACTCGGTACAACGTTTGCGATTAATGCAGGTGTAAAGGGTTTGAACTTGTTTCCGCGAGCAGGAGCATTGGCAGGTAAGTTCTCTCAAGCAACCTTAGATGAGTTTAACGTAAGTAATGATGAGGCCTACGGTGGGTCTGCAGCAATGTATGTAATCTACAATGTCGGTAAAGATGGTACTTATATTGGGGTTTGGCCCGAGTACAACTATCTGTCTGGTGATGTCGACGCTTCGGTTCTTAAGTCAACATTTATGATTGCCACGCCATTTTCGAAAGACAAGACCCGTTGGGGCAACATACGCGTTGAAAACACTGATGCAAAACTTTCGACAAACTCAAAAACTATAAACAGTAACGATACTGTTGTTTGGGCTAGCTATAAGTTCTATTTCTAGAATCACCTTCTCATTATTTGTCCGAAAACCTCACTGATATGAGGTTTTTTTGTGCTCAATAAATTAATTTAATTGGTTGTTACGTATTTACGGTTAAACCTTAAAATATATTTTATGGTGGTTTTACCCTCTGTTAGGTTCGTTTTTTTACTATGTTAACTAACTTGTTTTTTTAATTTATTCCAGTTGTGGAAGTGATGGTAGGCTTTAATCCTCTTATGGGTAGTTGGTCGAGTAAATTAAGTGATACATAATGGTTTTATTATCTATTGTCGCGTGGCTCTGCCATGCTAATTAATTTATAAGGTATATTATGAAATTTAAGCCACTATTATGTTCTCTTGCTATTTCAGCGAGTCTTTTTGGTATGACTGCCCCAGCAGATGCTTGTACTGGTATACGTCTGATTGCTGAAGATGGTGCTCCTGTATTTGGTCGTACAATGGAGTTTGGTGATGATATGATTGAATTTAACTGGTTCACATATCCACGTGGTCATCAATTTGAGGGAGTTACCTCAGAGGGCGTGAATGGTATGAAGTGGGATGTAAAATATGGTTTTGCAGCCGCTATGACGTTTGATACCACAGCAATCGCGGAAGGTACCAATGAAGAGGGTCTAAACGTTGGGGTGTTCTTCTTCCAGCCGTATGAAAAAGCAAGTTATCAAAGCTACGATGTGTCACAAGCTGACAACACGATTGCGGGTTGGCAGGCTGCAACTTATGTTATCTCGCAAGCATCAAACGTTGAAGAAGCCATTGAACTCCTTAAAAATGTAAGAGTAGTCGACGCAACACTCTATCCAGAACAAGAGGGATGGAATTTCTCGCCTATGGTTCACTTCGCTGTGAATGATGCCCAAGGCAACTCAATTGTAGTTGAGTATCTGGATGGCGAACTTCGAGTGTTCGATAACCCACTTGGCACACTAACCAATACACCTAGCTTTGATTGGCACCAAGAGAACTTGAAGCGTTTTACTTCATTACCGATTGATAAAGCGGCTCCGTTTGGCGACGATATCGAAGAAGTCACCGCTGGTGGTCTAGATGTGGGTCGTTTAGAGAGCTTGCCGGGTGAAATCACCGCGCCGAATCGCTTCGTTCGTGCGGCTATGTTTAGCCAAACAGCAGATCCGTTTGCTAACGGTGACGAAGGTGTTCATGCAGTGTTTAACATTCTGAATAACTTCGATATGCCAAAAGGCTTCAAGCAATATCGCCACGCTGATGGCAACGATTATTCGCAGTTTGTTCAGTGGACAACGGTTTCGGATCTTCAAGCGCAGAAAATCTACATTCGTTCATTCTATAGCCCATCAGTTAAGATGATCGACCTGAACGACATTGATTTTACCGACGGTAAAGTACGCTCATTTGAGATTCCACACTCATTTGAGTTCGATAGAATCGAATTGAAGTAGGGTCGTATAAACTTTTGCTCACCAAAAGGCGCCAACAAAAAGGCCTGAACGTACTATCATAATGCCATTCGGATAAGCGTCATCGTTTATACCTGAACGGATACTTGGGTGGCACATAGAGGACTGAACGTGGAAACGTTCGGTCCTTTCTTTTATC
>NZ_JACSOF010000178.1:0-12274 GCF_014349205.1 Photobacterium sp. BZF1 | reverse complement strand
GGAAACGCCATAAACACCATCACCGCCAGTAATACCTCGATCATCTCGGTGGAGCCGATCAGCGGGCTACTGAAGAAGAAGCGCCCGACAACATCAACAAAGGTGATCACCATCATTAGCATCAGGCTGAGAGCAGCAAGGGCCTCCAACCCTCGCCGAATCGCCTTGGAAAGTCTTGAGCAACTCATAACTTACAGTCCTTGTTCAAGCTCTTGGTAGAAGTAGTTGTAGGCCGCTTCGCCGTCGATCTTGCGTTGTTTGGCCGACTTGTACCACTTGTTAACCAATGGCTCGGTCGATTTTTTCAAATCAGCCACCATCTCAGCGGAGGCTGGGGTGAAGGTGTGACCATTGGCAATAGCAGCTTCGTAGCCGACGTTGTCCATGTCATCCCACATCTTGCCGAACAAGCGAGAGAGCTTTTCGCCGGAGACATTGCGGATCGCTTCCTGATCGGCTTTTGATAAACCTGATAGCGTGTCGCGGTTCATCACGATGGCAAAACTGCCGCGGAAGATGCCGCCAGGATAAACCGTTGTATTGTCAGCAACTTCAGCCAAGCGGAATGAGGCTAACGATTCGTATGGTAGATAAGTGCCGTCGACCACGCCTTGCGAAATCGATTCATAGACTTTGGTGGTTGGTGTAAACACCGGGGTTACCTTCATGTCCTTGGCGATATCAGAGATCACCCCGCCACCGACACGCAGTTTTTTGCCTCTGATATCATCCAGTGACGAGACGGGACCTTTGGTGATCAACTGGCCCGGTCCGTTGACACTCAGCGCCAAGACCTCAACCCCACGGTGCTCGCGGCCTTTCTTCAGGTAAGCCTCATAGGTCCGCCAATAAGCTTGGGAAATCAGCTCGGAGCTGGCGTAGTCTGAAAAGGTTGGAATTTCTGGCAGTTGGGTGAGCTTGAAACGCCCTGCCTTATGGCCATGGTAAATCCAGGTCACTTCACCGATGCCATCGGTAACGACATCAATTTGGGTTTGCGGAGGGGCAAGGTCATATTCCACCTTTACCGTTACGCGGCCTTCAGTGGCCTCTTCAACCCATTCCCCCCACGTCGGCCAGACAACTTTGTTGATACCGTGGTTTGGTGAGCCCCAGGTACTTATCTTGATAGTTTTTTCAGGGGCGGCCTGCACGGTATAGGTAGAAAACATCATTAGTGCAGCGGTAGTCATGGAGGCAATTTTGGTTACACGCATAACAGGATTCCTTTAGTTATGGATGATGAGTAGTGCTCACTGGGTGAGTCGTTATTGGACTTTAGTTAACATATTAACTAATTCGTGATAAAGCAAAGGGGTTGTTAATAAAATGTGTTAATTTCCTGTTGCTTTGTTAACTGGATCAATGATTCGAAAATAAAATCACTCCCGAGATTATTTTCCTGCCTGTTTGATTAATGACCAGTCTGTAAATACCTCCCTTTAATGTGATCTTGCTAGCATTCTGGATGTAACACGATTTGCATGACAAATATGAAAATATCAATATTCTAATTTATGTTCTTGTTTTATTTGATTTTACTCTTCTTTTGATGAATGCCTGGACATTAGTTAACATATTAACTAATGTATTTAACATGTTAATTAGTTGCTAATTGCTTTCCCTGACAGCATGACCGTAGACAAGGGACGTTGGCAATCAGTCAGCCAGAAAAAAGGAATGCGAAATGTTAACGGAAGATCAAATCCATGTAGCGGCAGAGCGGTTGTATAAAGCAGAGAAAGGACGGGAGCAGATCCCGGCATTGACCCTAGACTACCCAGAGATGAGTATGGATGACGCCTACCGTATTCAGAGCCGTTGGGTGGAGCGAAAAATCCGTGAAGGGGCTGAAGTAAAAGGTTACAAAATCGGTCTGACATCACGGGCGATGCAGATGGCGGTCAATATTGACCAGCCAGATTACGGCGTATTGCTTGATGACATGTTTTTTCCTGACGGTGCCCAAATTCCCGCAGATGATTTTCTCGACCCGCGTATCGAGGTAGAGCTGGCCTTTATTCTCAAGGATAAGCTCGAAGGCGACAACATCACTATTTTCGATGTGCTTAATGCGACTGACTATGTAGTACCGGCACTGGAGCTGATTGCAGCCCGTTGTCACCGTACCGACCCGCAATCTGGCTACACCCGTAAGGTGTACGACACTATCGCTGATAATGCCGCCAACGCCGGGATCATCCTAGGCGGCCGTCCTATCAAACCGACCGAGCTCGACCTGCGCTGGGCTGGGGCCATGCTTTATCTCAATGGCCAAATCGAAGAAACCGGCCTCGCCGCCGGTGTGTTGGGCCATCCTGCCAATGGCATTTGCTGGGTGTGCAAGCGCTTTGCACCACACGGTGTCTCGCTAGAACCGGGACAGGTGATCTTGGCTGGCTCCTTTACCCGTCCGGTGGCGGTGAAAGCCGGTGACAGTATCCATGCTGACTTCGGCCCGCTTGGCGGCATCTCGGTTAAGTTTGTTTAGGGGGAAGCTAATGAGTAATCAACTCTCTACTAACGTATTCAAGCATGCCCTCAAGCAAGACGCACCGCTATGGGGGCTTTGGCTTGGCCTACCTGATACCAGCTGTGCAGAAATTTGCGGCGGCAGTGGTTTCGATTGGGTATTGATCGATGGTGAGCATGCGTCGTTCGACCTTACAGGCATCAAGTATCACTTGCAGGCGCTAGCGCCGCACCCGACATCGGCCATTGTACGGGCCGAAGATGGCAACCCGACACTGCTAAAACGCTTATTGGATATCGGTGCCCAGTCCCTGTTAGTGCCTATGGTCAACAACGCCGAGCAGGCCCAGCAGGTGGTGCAGTCTGTCTATTACCCGCCAATGGGGCAGCGTGGCATCGGCAGTGCGCTGGCAAGGGCTTCGCAGTGGAACCGTATCCCCAACTATTTGCATCAGGCCAATGAAGAAATTTGCCTGCTGGTACAAGTGGAAACGGTCGAGGCGATTGAAAATATCGAGGCCATTGCGGCAGTGGAAGGGATTGATGGCATTTTTATCGGGCCGTCGGATCTCAGCGGCTCGATGGGACATATCGGCAACCCGGGACATCCGGATGTGGTGGCGGCTATCGACCATGCCATTGAGGTGATAAACCGTGCCGGCAAAGCCGTGGGTATTTTGTCCCTGAACCCGACGCAGGCGAAAGGGTATGTCGAACAAGGGGTGAAGTTCATCGGTGCTGGGGTAGACACTCTGTTACTGCGTCAGGGCGCAGAAGGGCTAGTCAAGACATTAAAAGATAAGGACAGCGACACTGGCACTAAAGCGGCTGCAGTTGCCAACGTGTACTAAGAATCGCGGGGTTGAAAAGGAAGATATGGAAAAGATGTTTAAAGGCAAAGTGGTGTGTGTTGCGCTCAACGATAGCGAGCAACGCCAAATGATGGCCGGGCAGTTTAACGAGCCGCCTTACAAGGCACCACCGACACAGCCGGTGCTGTATTTCAAGCCAAGGAATACCTGGAACAATGAATCGGAAGCAGTGGCTTGGCCTGCGAATAGCGACGAGTTTGTTGTTGGTGCTAGCTTGGCGGTAATTATCGGCAAGACTTGCTGCCGGGTGCCTGAGCAGCAGGCACTGGAGTATGTCGAAGGGGTTGCCCTGCTGCATGACTTCTCCTTACCGGAAACCAGCTATTACCGCCCGGATATCAAGGGCAAGTGCCTGGATGGCTCGGCGACTTTGTCATCTCCCGTCACGCTTTCTGATGTCGGCGAGTTATCAGAGTTGGTAGTTACGACTATGGTCAATGGCCAGCCAGCACAGCAGTTGCCACTTTCTCGCCTTTACTGGGATGTCCCGGCACTGCTGGAGCGAATTTCCCACATCATGACACTAGAAGCCGGCGATATTATCGCTGTCGGGTTTGCCGGGGAGCGTATCGCATTGCAGCCCTATGACAAGGTGTCGTCCTCTTTAGGTCAGTCAATCCGTTTACAAAACACAGTGGGAGGCCAGTACGCATGAAGCGCGCCAGAGTGGAATACAAAGGAAAAGTGTTGGAAGTCATCGTCAATTTTGAAGGCGATCTGGTGACTGCATGTGGCGAGGTACTGCCATCCCAAGCAGTAAAATGGTTATGCCCAGTGGAGAATCCGGGGACGATTTTTGCCCTTGGCTTGAACTACGCCGACCATGCATCGGAGCTGGCGTTCGAGCCGCCGAAAGAGCCGCTGGTATTCCTAAAGGGCGGTAACACCCTGACCGGCCACCTGCAGCCTTCCTACCGCCCGGATGATATCGAGTTTATGCACTATGAGTGTGAGCTGGTGGCCGTCATTGGCAAAAGTGGCAAGAACATCAAACGCGAAGAGGCGCTGGACTATGTAGCCGGCTATACCATCTGCAATGACTACGCGATCCGTGATTACCTCGAGAACTACTACCGCCCGAACCTAAGGGTGAAGAGCCGTGACTCCCTGTGCCCTATCGGTCCTTGGATTGTCGATACAGCCGATATTGCCGATGTGAGCAATCTGGCACTGGAAACCCGGGTGAATGGCGAGTTGACCCAGCAGGGCACGACCGCCGATATGATTTTCGATATTCCGTTTTTGATTGAGTACCTCAGCAGCTTCATGACGCTCAATGAAGGGGATCTGATTGCCACTGGGACACCGAAAGGGTTGAAGGATATCCAGCCGGGTGATGTGGTGAGCTGCTCGATTGAGGGGATCGGCACACTGGAAAACCCGGTGCTTTCAGAGAAGGCCTTCTATGGTGAACTGACTGACTAGCCTGTTACCCAAGCCAATAACAAGATTTAGGGAAGAAAATTATGACTCAGCAACTCGATACCAACATCAACAAGGCCAACAGCTATTTAGCCCGATTCAAGAACCAAACCCTGGGCCATTATATCAATGGCGAATGGACACTGGGCTCGGAGGGGGAAACCTTCGATAACCTGACGCCAACCGACAATACCTCGTTGGGCAAAGTGGTCAAAGGCTCGGCAGAAGATGTTAACCAAGCATGTTTGGCTGCCGAAAAAGCTTTTACTGAGTGGGCGGCAATCTCCGGGGCTGAGCGCCGTAAGATCTTGCACAGGCTGGCAGATAAAATCGAAGAGCGCGCCGAAGAGATTGCCTTGGTGGAATCTATGGACTGCGGCCAGCCGCTGCGCTTCATGCGCCAGGCTGCGGTACGTGGCGCAGCTAACTTCCGTTTTTTTGCCGACAAATCGCCTGAAGCTAAAAATGGCCTGTCATTGCATCAGGACAACCACACCAACTACACCATCCGTACGCCGATTGGCCCTGTTGGCGTTATTACGCCGTGGAATACCCCATTTATGCTGTCGACCTGGAAGATTGCACCAGCGCTGGCAGCAGGCTGTACTGTGGTTCACAAACCAGCGGAGTTCAGTCCGTTAACTGCAGCTATTTTGGCTGAGTGTGCCGAAGAGGCAGGTTTGCCTGCTGGGGTCTGGAACATGATAAATGGTTTTGGTGAGGTCGCGGGCAAGGCACTGACCGAGCATAAGGCTATCAAGGCGGTGGCGTTTGTCGGCGAGACAGTCACCGGTTCGATGATTCAGGCTCAGGGCGCACCGACGCTTAAGCGTGTTCACTTCGAATTAGGCGGCAAGAACCCGGTGATTGTGTTTGATGATGCCGACTTCGACCGCGCCTTGGATGCGGTGGTCTTTATGATTTACAGCCTCAACGGCCAGCGCTGTACCAGCTCTAGCCGCTTGCTTATACAGTCAGGCATCAAGCCAAAATTCATCGAAGCCCTCAAGCAACGCGTCGAGAACCTGCAAGTTGGCCACCCGCTGGATCCACAAACCGAAGTCGGCCCCTTGGTTCACCAGTCTCACTACAACAAAGTATTGAGCTACATGGACTTTGCCGAGCAGGATGGGGCAACCATCGCGGTCGGTGGCCGCGCGTTGCCAGAAATGGGTAACGGTAACTACCTAACGCCGACTTTGTTTACCGAAGCGGACAACACCATGCGTGTGGCCAAGGAAGAGATCTTTGGCCCGGTGCTGACGGCTATCGAATTCGACACGGAACAGCTGGCGCTGCAAATTGCCAACGATACTGACTACGGCCTGTCGGGCTATATCTGGACCCGTGATACCGGTCGGGCAATGCGCATGGCAACCCATGTCGAAGCGGGGATGATCTGGGTGAACTCGGAAAACAACCGCAACCTGCCGTCGCCGTTTGGTGGGGTGAAGATGTCCGGCGTTGGCCGTGATGGCGGTGACTGGAGCTTCGACTTCTACATGGAAACCAAAAATATCTGTATTGCCCACGATACCCATAACGTGCCTTCTTTAGGCAAATAAGAAATTAGATACATTGTGTGATTAGGGAACCCCGGCCTGGCTAGGTGCCGGGGCCCTTTGTAAGAGGAGAAGGATAATGCCTCATTTCATCATGGAATATTCAGCGAATCTGGAACAAGACGTTGATATCCCAGCCTTGATGCGAGTGATCCATCGCGAGGCGATTGAGACTGGCGTGTTCCCCAAAGGTGGGATCCGTACCCGGGCAATCCGTTGTGATCATGTGTTGATCGCCGACGAAGATCCGGAAAATAGCTTTATCCATTTGACCGCCAAGGTCGGTGTTGGGCGGGACATGGACACCTTGAAGGCCGCTGCCGATAGGGTGTTCGACGTGTTTAGCCAATATCTGGCCCCGACCTTTGAAAAACGTTACCTGAGTGTCGGCTTTGAGATGACCGAGCTTCATCCGGTGCTCAATTACCGCAAGAACAATATTCACCAGAAACTGGCGAAACAAGGACAGTAGCCATGGGGCAGGCTTGGACGCACTTCCAATATGTCTTTTCCACCATCATGCCGGTGTTCCTGATGATAGGGTTAGGTTATCTCGCGTTCCGCCGTGGGATCTTGCCGCAGAATGGGCACAAGGCGCTGGCGGCCTTTGTGTTCAATTTTGGTTTGCCGGCTGCCATCTTCAGTGCCCTGAGTACCAAATCGTTAGGGGAAGTGTGGCATACCGACTATATCTTGGCCTACACCCTAGGGTCGTTGGTGGCATTCGGTTTGGTCTTTACCTATGCCATCTGGATGCTTCGTAGGACACCGGTCGAGAGTGTGGTGCTGGGGTTAGGGGGCAGCTTCTCCAACAGCTTGCTGATTGGGTTTCCGATCATCTTTTTCCTGTTTGATACCCCGGCGTTGATCCCATTTTCCCTCACTTTGATTGTCGAGAACCTGATCATGCTGCCTTTGCTGCTTGGTTTGGCCGATATGGCGGATAACGACAGCGGGACCAACCTCAAGGGAAAAATGAAAGAAACCGCGCTCAACCTGGCAAAGAACCCAATTGTGCTTTCGATTGTATTGGGGTTGGCGTGCTCGGCGATGTCACTACACCCACCACAGGCGGCTGAACGCATTATTGATATGTTGGCCAGCACAGTCACCGGAGTGGCTCTGTTCACTATTGGTGGCGGCTTGGTAGGTGTGAGCGTATCGGGTATGAAGCGGGAAATCGGTACCGTGATGTTTGCCAAGCTGCTGATCCACCCGCTGTCGATTTTGGTCATGTTGCTGGTGGTATTCCAGCTTGATCCGATGATGAGTGCGGTAGGAGTGATTCTGGCCAGTGTGCCGATGTTCGGCGTGTATGCCGTGATTGGCCAGCGTTACCAGATGGGGGGATTGTGTTCTGCGGTGCTGCTGCCGACCACCTTGTTTGGCATGTTAACGGTAAGCGCGTTTACCACCCTTGCACTGATACTGTTTTGATTTGAATTTTTGATTATTAGCCCACCAAGGGCATGACCAATAACTGAAACTGACGTCCGCTACCGACAGGATGTGATTGAGAAAAGGAATCTATTATGGGCAAACTCTGTGTTGCAGCAAAAATTACTCACGTACCGACCATGATTATGTCCGAGCAGCCAGGTAAGCTGCACGGCTGTCGCAAGGCTGCTATTGATGGGCACAAGCAGATTGCCCAGCTTGCCAAGGATCTGGACGTCGATACCATTGTCGTGCTCGATACCCATTGGCTGGTTAATGCCGGCTACCATATCAATGCCAACCAGCAATTCACCGGTAATTACACCAGCCACGAATTCCCGCATTTTATCCAGAACCTAGAGTATCAATATTACGGTAATGCTGAACTCGGCAACCGCATTGCGGACAAAGCGACCGATAAAGGGGTCTTTACCCTTTCCCATCAGGTCGAGTCGCTGGATCTCGAATATGGCACCTTGGTGCCGATGCGCTACATGAACGAAGACAGTCACTTCAAGGTGGTATCGGTTGCTGCGTGGTGCTCGGTACACAGCATTGAGTCATCCCGTATCCTCGGTGAGGCAATCCGCGAAGCGATTGAGGAGAGCGATAGCAGGGTGATGCTGCTGGCCTCGGGTTCGTTGTCCCACCGTATCTGGGATAACGATGACTATGCCGCCAACAATGGCACTTTCACTATCTCCAAAGAGTTCAACCGCCAGGTCGACCTGAGAGTGTTGGATCTGTGGCAGAGCCGTGACTACAAAACCTTCTTGGACATGTTGCCGGACTATGCGGCGCTGTGCTCTGGCGAAGGCGGTATGCATGACACCGCGATGTTGTTTGGCGCATTGGGCTGGGATAAGTACGAGGGCAAAGCAGAGATTGTGACCGAATACTTCCCAAGCTCCGGTACCGGGCAGGTAAACGTATTGTTCGAGGTAACGGAATAATGGGGGGGCAGATGGAATTGCAGGCTGATTTGCAAATAAATTTGAATAATCCGGCGCTGTTCAAACAGCAAGGCTATATCGGTGGTGAATGGTCTGATGCAGTAGATGGCCAGACTACGGAGATTACCAACCCATCGACTCAGGATGTGATCGGCCATGTACCCTACATGGGCGAGAAAGAGGCCGCGCAGTGTGTCGACATTGCCCAGCAGGCGTTTGAGCAGTGGAAGCAGACCACGGCGGATCATCGCTCGGTGGTGCTACGCCGTTGGTATGATTTGATTGTTGAAAATACTGAGGATCTGGCGAGGATCCTGACCACCGAGCAAGGCAAGCCGTTTGCCGAAGCCAAGGGAGAGATCGCTTATGCTGCCAGCTTTGTGCTGTGGTACAGCGAAGAAGCCAAGCGAGCCTATGGCGAGGTGATCCCAAGCCACAAAACCGATGGCAAAATCGTGGTAACCAAAGAGCCCATCGGTGTAGTTGCGGCCATAACCCCTTGGAACTTCCCGGCGGCGATGATCACCCGCAAATGTGCCCCGGCCTTCGCTGCGGGCTGCGCGGTGATACTGAAACCGGCACCGGAAACCCCGTTTACCGCGTTGGCATTGGCCGAATTGGCAGAGCAGGCGGGATTGCCAGCCGGGTTGCTCAATGTGATCACCGGTGATGCGATAGCTATCGGTGGCGTGCTGACCGCACATAAGAAGGTACGCAAGGTCTCCTTTACCGGCTCGACCAATGTCGGCAAGATCCTGATGAACCAGTCGGCAGCCACTATAAAGAAAATGGGACTGGAGCTTGGCGGCAATGCGCCGTTTATTGTGTTTGACGATGCCGATATCGATGCGGCAGTCGATGGTGCCATGATTGCCAAGTTCCGCAATGCCGGCCAGACTTGCGTCTGTGCCAACCGGATCTTTGTCCATGATGCGGTATACGATGAGTTTGCGAAAAAGCTTGCCGCCCGGGTTGCCAACCTCACTGTCGGCGACGGGTTTGCCGACGGGGTCGAAATTGGTCCGATGATCAATAGCGGTGCGGTCGAGAAAGTGCGTAGCCATATTGATGATGCCCTTGCCAAAGGGGCGAAGGTACTGTGCGGTAACCTCGCCGAGCAAAAAGGTTTGTTTGTCCAACCGCATGTTATGGTGGATGTGACAGACGAGATGCTGGTGGCGGGCGAAGAAACCTTCGGTCCACTGGCACCTTTGTTCCGCTTCAGCTCGGAACAGGAAGTGGTCGAGCGCGCCAACAATACCGATTCAGGCTTGGCCGCCTACCTCTATACCCGTTCACTGGGCCGCGCTTGGCGGGTAGGCGAAGCGCTGGAAAGTGGTATGGTGGGTATCAACGAAGGTTTGATTTCCACTGCAGCAGCGCCTTTCGGCGGCGTTAAAGAGTCCGGCCTTGGCCGTGAAGGCTCCCGCCACGGTATGGAAGACTACCTGGAGATGAAGTACCTGTTTATGGGGGGGCTGGAATAAAGATGTACTACATAGTGCTGGAAGACGGTGAGCTGATCTTACTTTGAGCAAATCTTAGATAGAAAAACACCACGAACAGGTCGTTGTCCGTGGTGTTTTCTATTGGGCAAATGCCAAACCTACCTAGTTGATTTTTTCACATACCGTTCGTTCCAGTTTGACGTCATACATCTCTAGCAGTTTGACGTAATCGCCGCTTTGGCACATTTCCTTGAGCTTTTTGTTGAATGCATCTTTGACCGCCTTGTCTTTGAAGCTTGCTTTGAATTCCGTCACCGGTGGGAAAAGGCTATGGTATTCGACACTGTCGATTGACTGTTTCATTGCCTTGCTGAAGAATTCGAAAATGCTGCGGTCGATAACTATCACTTGCTTGTCCGCTTTCCAGAACTGGGCAACCTGTTGGGCTTGATCGCCGAACTCATGGTAGTTGGAGCGGTATTCTGACCCCGGAGAGAAAAGGGCTTTGAAGTCGTCACCCAATTCAAGGTAGGCGTTTTGCCAAGCCAGTACCGGATGGTTTTTGAGGTCGTCGATAGCATCAATCGCCAAATCATCGCTATTTTTGCTGATGGCGAAGTTGACGAAAGTAATAAGGTGGTCAGAATAGAAAATCTCACCGCCATCTACCAAGACGCCAATCGCGACATCGGCTTTTTTGTCTTGGACTGCGTTTTGAACATCGCTAAGCGGCATCTGGACAAACTCCAGTTCGTACTCATCCAATGCCTGCCTGACAATATCCACTTCAAGGCCTTCACTGCCGTTATCCATCACATAAGGTGGCATATCAGTCGATATAGCGACGGTGAGTTTTCCTTGCTCGGCATGAAGGTGGACGACAGCAAACAGTGCTGAGCTATATATCGCCAGCCTCATGGGGATCAGATAGCGAGGCTTTAATTTGGCATTAATCATCGTGCAAGACCTCAGGCAGCAAAAAACGCAAAAAGGTATTTCAAGTTTAACAGCAGAGGAAAAACCTGCCGCTAAGAGAACGCTTTTGTCGCAAATCCTGACACTCTTGTTGGCAATTCTATAACATGCCCATAGCCCATTTTATAGAGGTTTATTCATATGTGTGACCAATGTAATTGAAGCAATGAACAAAAATGGCAAACTCCAGCGAGCAGCACAGCTATTGATAAATAGAGAGTGTGTATTTTCGAGCCCGCTTTGAGAGCCCACCATGTCACTAGAAGAAATACAGAAAAAAATGCATAACGGCGAAGTCTATTTTTCGCATGAACAAGCATTGGTTGATGAACAAACCCAGTGTCTTGAGTTGTTGTACGACTATAACCAAACGCGCCCTTCAGAGGCCAAAAAGCGCGAAGAAATTTTGCAGAACTTCTTTGCCGAGATGGGCGAAAATTGCTATTTCGAGCCGCCGTTACGGGCTAATTGGGGCAAGCACACTTACATTGGCAAGCAAGTGTACGCCAACTTCAACCTTACTCTGGTTGACGACACCACTATACGTATTGGCGACTATGTCATGCTTGCGCCGAACGTTACAATCGCTACTGCAGGGCACCCCATTGAGCCTTCTTTGAGAAAGAAAGTCGGGCAATTCAACATGCCGGTGACGATTGGCAATAATGTATGGATTGGGGCAAATTCGGTGGTGTTGCCGGGTGTGACCATTGGTGACAACAGCGTGATTGGTGCAGGCAGCGTGGTGACTAAAGATATCCCTGCCAACGTGGTTGCGGTTGGCAACCCTTGTAAAGTAATGCGGGAAATCGGCAAGCGAGATAAGCAGTGTTACTACAAAGACCTGCAGTTCAGCGCCGAAGTCAGCGCTATGATCGAGCCGTAAGGCACCGATTAAAATAAAAAAGCAGTGGAATAACCACTGCTTTTTCTTCAAAACTAATTAGCCTCTAGCCTCTAGCCTCTAGCCTCTAGCCTCTAGCCTCTAGCCTCTAGCCTCTAGCCTCTAGCCTCTAGCCTCTAGCCTCTAGCCTCTGAAGTGACCCCCTAAAAGTAGACACCTCTTTATTAGGAATAAGAGGTGTTTATATGAAAGTTGTTACTAGACGAAGCTTTACCGACGAATTCAAGCT
>NZ_JACSOF010000177.1:0-12934 GCF_014349205.1 Photobacterium sp. BZF1 | reverse complement strand
CTACTAAACCACTTAGGCAAATCTTATAACGATATATATTCTAGCAATGAAAGTTCTCACACTAGAATTGCTAGCCATTTTTCGTTATCAGTTTCACCTTTGTTGACTACAAACACATGTTACATACAGTGGATATTAGCCTATAAATCAGCATAGTATATGCATGTCTGCAAACTATAATTGGAAAGCAAATGAATTTGAATACACTAGATCTAAACCTCCTCAAAGTCCTTCTAGTGTTATTGGAAGAGAAGAATACTCATCGGGCAGCCGACCGACTTGATACAAGCCAGCCAGCTGTGAGCAGGGCACTTGGACGTTTGCGCGAAGCATTGGATGATCAACTGTTCGTTCGTCATAACCGTGGCCTGAAACTTACTCCACGGGCAGAAGAACTCGCATCCGTATTGCCAGGTATTTATACTCAACTTGAAAAAGCTCTGGAAAGCAGGCAGTTTGAGCCAAGTCAAATGGAGGGGCGCTTTCGAATCGCACTCAATGGTTTTTTGATAGAGAGCTATGGCACCGAAATCTATCGCTTATTTAACCGTACTTGCCCTAATGTAGAGCTGGAGCTATACAGTTTTGGCTCCAGTACCATCGCCCAATTACAAGATGGCCGTTGTGATCTGGCTATTACCTACCAACCGTTAGCCACGCCTAAAGATGTATACCAAAAGAATATAGCAAAGAGTCAGATTGGTTTTATCTGTCGACGTGGGTTTGTAGCTGAAAACCAGCCGATACCTATCGAGGAGTTAGATAACTACCGCTGGGCAGGAATGGTCGTTCCCGGGTTCAACCAACAAATGGAAATCGTGAAAAGGTATGCCAATCTCCGTGAAAAGCCCGCTTTCCGAAGCCAGCACGCTCATCCAATCCTGCAGGCACTTCGCAGCGAGGACATGTTATTTATTGCACCAAGAGAGCTATACAAGATTGTTGATCAGCAAACCTTTCAGTTTGTGGAAATGGATGAGGCTGGCCAACCTGAACGAAGAGACATTCTGGATGTTGTGATGACGTATAACCAAAAGCACTGGAATACCGATAAGTACCGTTGGTTGGAGCAAGAAATCAAACAGCTCCGGGTAACAAACAAGTAAAGCACTATACAAGACAAGCAAGCTAGATGCATTTTTGGTATTAAGCTGGCATTCAGAGATGCGTTTTTGATATACCACTAATCCATTTCTGCCATGGGATTAAGACAAGCATAACCCTACAATGTGTACATCAAGTGAGGGAGTTCAAACCTCACAAAAAATTGTTCAACACTCTCAAGGACAGAGGGTACTGATAATAGACACAGAGGTAGGTTATGAAAAAATCAGCTTTCGTTATCATCAGCGCTTTGGTTCTGTCTTCACAAGCAATGGCAAATGATGTACTGGACTACCACCTTTCAACAACCGGTGAGCGTACAGCTCCTACAACACACTTGATTCAGCAAGCGAATACTCCGGCAATGAGTGTGATGGAGGCCCAGCTAACCACTTCAGGTGATGCTTCAATGCCTGCTGGCCACATTGGTGATGCCCGAGTGAATGATTCAAGCCATTCAGTCTTTGAGTATCACTACAATACTGCTGACTAATTTACAAAGTCGAATCCTTTAAAGGGCTGATATGTGCTAATCAGCTCTTTTTCATTTTCTGCTATTTATGATTTGGATAAAGCTCACAGTTAATCATAGAGAAACGCAGGGGCCTGAATTTAGATTGGATGTAAGTCGTAATCGGTTATAATGGCGAAAGACAACAAATCATTATAAATCAATATTATGCTTATACCTTCAATGATTCGCCGTTCAAAGCCGCTCCAAACAGCGCTTATTGCACTTTGCTTATCAAGCTTGGCAGGTTGCTCTTCTTCGCAATCACAGCAGTTAGGTATGCGCAGTAGCACTGTCACCAAAACACCACAGCAAATGAGTAACCTTGAAATCTGTGAAACTTACGCCTTTGGGCGAAGATCCACCCAGACTCGAGTTGCCATTGCCAGCGAGTGGAATCGACGTAATATCAGTCACGCTTACTGTAATAAGATTCGGAATGAACTTTATCTGACATCACTGCTGAAAAAACTGGCAAATGCTGAAGAAAAGCCTGCGAGCAACCAAGTACAGCCGGTTCAGCCTATCGAGCTGCGGTAACGACCCAAGTTGCTCTGGAATTTCCCAATAAAAAAGCCTCTTGCGAGGCTTTTTTGTTTGCAAGTTCTAGGTGCCGTCAACGCATATAAATATGGCTCTATGGGAGGTTTGGACTCAGTGGACTGACATATCCCTCAGGCTTCAAAGCTAACAAATCACAGTTGAGACTGTCGATAGTGTGTTCCGCCGTGTTACCGATGAACACTGCGGATAAACCTGTGCGTCCGGTTGTTCCCAAAATCACCAACTCAGCATCAATATCCTCGGCAACTTGAGGAATGATATCTTCCGGCAGGCCTTCAAGTACATGTGTTTGCTCTTCCGGTAATCCATGTTTGTGGCGCAGGGCCTTCATTGATTTGAGATGATGTCCCCTTACTGCATCTGTATATGAAGCAGGGTCGAATTCAGGCAGTTCAATCGTAATGTTCACTGGGGTTGCAGGGTAGGCGTTAACCAAGTTCACTTCAGCCCCAAGCAGATCAGCGACAGATTTTGCCTCATCGACAATAGAATCATTCAGTTGTTCGTGTGTTTCATCATCTGCGGCAAGATTGACACTCGCCAAAATCTTACCATTTTCAGGCCAGCTGTGGTCTTTCACCATCAGTACCGGACAAGGGCATTTACGAAGCAGATGCCAGTCCGTTGGGGTGAAAATCACAGACCCTATCTTGTCATGGTCGTGGGTCGCTTTGATGATCAAATCATGGTGGTTGCTGAACACTTCGGCAATAATGGCTTCATAAGGGCGGTTGTGCCAGACAACCGTCAACTGAATATTAAAGCCGTCATCGGTATACGGACGGATGAGATCTTTCAACCATTCCTCACGCTGCATAACAACACCACGCCGCATCGCTTGCCGTTCATCGGCAGAGAGCATAGATGTCATCTCATACGAGAAGTCATAGATTGCCAAGAAAAGAGTAATTTTTACCTCGTCAGAGCGACGAGCAAGGTGAATAGCGCGAGACAATGCTGGTTGATGATCCTGCGCTGGATCGGCAACAACGAGTATATTGCTGTATTTGGTCATAACTGCCCCCTTACACAAACCGTGTTGGCATCTAAACCAGTCTCTGTTCCCTTAAAGGAATGATATCTATCTGTCACTTTCGGGCAGAGAAACATTCAGAGTTATCTTACCAAAATCAGTTGCTTGTTATGAAAATGTCACAAAAAGCCTCTTTGGTTACTAATAACTTTAACTTAAAGGGTAAGAATAGGGGAGTAACGGCGGGAAATTAATATAAAAAAAGTGATACGGCTCGCGTATCACTTTTTATAATCATTCACTTAGGCGATTAGCTTAGGCAATAGTGTTTTTGTTCACACCGGCAAGCTTCGCAAGTTCTTCGTGGTTAAGGATAGTAATGTATTTACCCTTAACACTCAGCATTTCAGATTTTTGGAAACGACCTAGCAGACGGCTGATTGTCTCAACAGTCAGGCCAAGGTAATTACCGATATCACCACGAGTCATTGTCAGACGGAACTCACGAGGTGAGAAGCCGCGCTGTGAGAAACGTAGCGACAAGTTGTAAAGGAAGGCTGCCAAACGCTCTTCTGCGTTCTTCTTGGATAGCAGCAGAATCATTTCCTGATCACCTTTAATCTCGTTACTCATCAGACGCATGATTTGCTGACGAAGTTTTGGCATTTTCCCTGACAGATCATCGAGAATTTCAAATGGAATCTCGCAAACCATTGATGTTTCCAAAGACTGGGCAAAGCTCGGGTGCATCATTTCATTGATGGCATCAAAACCCACCAGGTCACCGGCCAAGTGGAAGGCAGTAATCTGCTCATCACCTTGCTCAGTAATGGTGTAGCTCTTGATTGTACCCGAACGAATTGCGTACAGTGACTTCAGTTCATCACCCGCTTTAAAAAGCTCCTGTCCTTTCTGGATTGGCTTTTTGCGTTCGATAATTTGATCTAGCTGATCTAGCTCAGACTCATTCAACGTAAATGGAATACACAACTGACTGATGCTGCAATCCTGACAATGGATCGCACATCCGCCTGATTGGATACGTTTGGTTGTTAGTTTGTCTGATATCATAAGCCTGTCTAACCAATTTGATGTAGGTCAATATTTTAACATAATATGAATCATTATGACGAGTATTAAAAAAGCCTACATTATTTGTTTGATTGCGATATAACCAGTATGAACCCCGTAGGCCAATAACAGCAAGGCACTCGCTCTCTTAAAGTAAAGATTTTTAAGCCACTTCTGCAGCTGGTTTGCCATAGTTCCCACCGCGATCATGGCAGGTAGGGTACCTAAACCGAATGCTAACATCACACTAGCACCTGAGGTGGCACTGCCTGCAACAGCGGCCCAACTCAATGTGGAATACACTAAACCACATGGGAGCCATCCCCATAATGCCCCGAAAGGAATAGCGGCGAGGGGGCTGCGTAACGGTAGCAGTTTTGTTGCCATTGGTGATAGAAAACGCCATAGCCCTTTACCCATCACTTCAATTTTACTCACACCATGCCACCATTGGCCTATGTATAAAGCAAGTAAAATCATCATAGTAGCGGCAAGTAACCGTAATGATGCCAATGCAGTAACCTGACTTCCATAGCTGGCAAGGTTGGCAAAAGCACCACCGATAATCGCTCCGGCAATCATGTACGATGCGATTCTGCCGAGATTATATAACACTAAATATGGCCAACGGGAAGTATGTTGGTTGTTTTGTACACCGAGGGTAATAGCAGCAGAAACCCCGCCACACATGCCCAAACAATGGCCAGCCCCCATCAAACCTATGATGAACGCCGCATAGAAATCAACGCTTACCATGATTACCACTTATCTCATTAGCATCGCGTTCATTTTTGATTTCAGTCGGCTTTGACTCATCTTCGTCAAACAAGATGTCATAGCCTTGGCGTTCAAGATCTTCAAACTGTTCAGTACGAACAGCCCAAAGAAAAATCCCGACAGCTATACATACGAAGACAATCGCAATGGGGATTAACAAGTAAAGACTAGCCATGTTCTTTTAATAACCTTAAAGAATTTGAAACAACAATGATCGAACTTCCCGACATACCCACAACAGCGATATAGGGTGCGACAAATCCAGCGACAGCCAGCGGTAGGATGATCAAATTGTACCCAAGCGCCCAAGCAAGGTTTTCCCGGATGATTTTACGTGTCTTTTGTGCCAGTTTTCTGGCACGTAGAATTCGAGATAACTGGTCACCCAGTAATACCATATCTGCCGAGGACTTGGCTATATCGGTACCACCACCCATGGCAACAGAAAGGTGTGCACCTGCGAGTACAGGGGCATCGTTTACACCGTCACCAATCATTAGGGCCACTTTGTTTTTGTCTAGGCTTCTGAGGTATTCCAATTTGCCTTCAGGAGAGACACCTGCTTCAAGGTTATCGACACCCAGTTTATCGGCGACCACCTGTGCGGATGCTGAATGGTCACCGGTCAGCATAGTCACTTTAATGCCTTCGGCTTGGAACTGCTTGATAAGCTCAGGACTATCTTCGCGAATAGGGTCATCTAACATAAAACTAGCAACCAGATCGCCATCGCAGCTTAGCCATACCTGAAATCGGTTATCACACGCTGCCAGCAGTTGCTCTTTATTGGGGTTCAAGGCTAAAACAAATTCAGCTTTACCAATCCGCCATTCTTGACCATCTATGCTCCCAGACAAACCGCTGCCAATCTCATTCTCAACGTCATTGAACAAAGGTTTATCGCTACGATAAGCAGAAAACGCCCTTGCAATAGGGTGATTGGCAAATCTCTCCAGTTCAGCTGCAACTTGCAATGACTTCTCTTCAGAGTACTCATTGAAAGTCTGGGTTTGCACTAGGCGAATATTACCTTCGGTCAGCGTGCCGGTTTTATCGATCACTAGTTGGTTGACGTTACATAGTGTTTCCAGCACATGACCGCGGCGCAATAGGATCCCCAAACGCCCAAGGCTTGAAGTAGAGCAGGTGAGGGCTGTCGGGGTGGCAAGGGATAGGGCGCACGGGCACGTTGCGACCAATACAGCTAAGGTGATCCACAGGGCATCTTCCGGCTTATGTTGATACCAGTAAAGCCAAGTGCCAGCTGAGATGATTAAAATTGCTGCAACAAAGTAGCGTGCGACAATATCTGCAACCTCTGCCACCTTAGGTTTGGAGCTTTGTGCTTCATCTTGTAAGCGAACAATATTTGAAATGAGTGAATTCTGGCGGTCCTTGGTTACCTTGAGGGTGATATGGTTATCGCCATTGATTGTACCCGCATAAACCGTATCACCCACGATTCTTGGTACGGGCATGGATTCGCCTGTCACCATAGATTCATCGATAGCCGTTTGGCCTTTTAGGATTTCACCGTCTGCGGGCAGGCTTTCACCCGGTAGCACCGTGACAACGTCACCCACTTTTAATGTCTTGGCAGCGACCTGTGAGCCGTCTTCCAATGTTGCCATTGCTGGGACCAGCTTTAATAAATTGGCACTGGCGGCAGCGGCGTGGCGCCGTGCACGCATTTCAAGAAATCGACCAAGCAACAGGAAGAAAGCGAACATAGAAATCGACTCGAAGAAGACTTCGCCTTTTTCCATTACTGTTGCATAAAGGCTTGCCACATAGGCAAATAACATGGCAATTGAGACGGGAACATCCATTCCTAATGTTTTTGCCCGCAGGTTACGCCAAGCATTGAGGTAGAAGGGCAATGCCGAGTAGAGCATGACTGGAGTTGCGAATATCAGACTGACCCAGCGGAGGTAGTTTTTGAACTCGGCATCTAAGTCACCGAAGATTTCAAAATACAATGCGATAGCCAGCATCATCACCTGCATGGTGGCAATACCCGCAATACCAAGGCGGTAGAGGTAGCCCTTCATGGTGCGGTGGTATTGCTGCTCTTGTGCATCAGCTTCAAAAGGAGCGGCTTTGTAGCCTAAACGGTGGATAACGCCCAAAAGGTGGCTGAGCTTAACCGTGTCTGGGTCCCAGGCTAATAGTGCTCGGTGAGTTGTTGTATTTACTTTAATGGATACAACGCCAGCTTCGCGCATCAACTGCTTCTCAATAAGCCATGCACAAGCTGCACAAGAAACACCATCTAGTGATAAAGACGCTTCTTTGCAATTTTCGTTGTCACGGACAAACTCTTGCTGGATTTCATCGTGATCATAGAGGAGTAGGGATTGCAGTTGCTGCGGTACCAAATCAGCTTTCTCTGCCGGGGCAGTACGGTACTCGTAGTAAGAGGTGAGGCCGCTATCCACAATGGTCTGTGCGACCGCTTCACACCCAGGGCAGCACATCTCACGGATCTGGCCAAGTATTTCTACATGATGCTGGCAATCCTGTGGAACAGGATCGCCGCAGTGGTAACAATCTTTCGTCATTCCTTAATCTGCCCGTACAGCGAAATCGGGTCGGATGTTGGCAGGTTAACACGTCCTTGTAACATCCAGTCTCCATCAAATGGCTCAAGCTCAACAAACCATGGACCTTCAATAACCTCAGGAGATTCAAAGCGATAAGTCCCTGATAAATCGGCGCTCACCATTTGAGTAAAATCTTTATTAGCTAGAGTACGGTGTGTGAATGTCACACGCAAATTTGGATAGTTATCTAGATCACCTTTATTGAAAAAAACATTGATGTCTTTGTCACTAACAGCAACTTGCGCTTTCAAATTCAAGGCATCGGCAACACGAAGGCGGGATAGGTCGAGGTTAATCGCCTTGCCTTTCTTGTAATAGTCTTCCGCGACTAGGTCGACTTTGTTTTGAGAAAAGATATAGACAGCTGTCAGGCTATAAACAATTGAAGTAGCAGGGATGGCAAAAACGAACCATGGCCAGAACTGCTTATACCAAGGTTTACCCATATTGATTACCTATGTCGCTTAGAGGGATTTAGCCCCTGAAGATAACAGGGGCTAGTCGTTAAGTCTCGGAAATTTGTACAAAAAACTTGAGCAAATTGTAACCGAGTGTTGTATGAATTGTTACTTAGAAGTGTCTTGGCTTAGGTTCCATACATAGGCTGAAATAACCTGTACTTTCTCCTCGCCTAGAATATCTTTCCAAGCAGGCATCACACCCTGGCGGCCGTGAGCAATGGTTGCTTCGACCGCACGGCGTGAACCACCGTATAGCCATGTGTTGTCAGTTAGGTCCGGCGCACCAAATGCAGGGTTACCTTTACCATCTGTACCGTGACAGGCTGCACACACCACGAACTTCTGCTTACCAGCAGCCGCTTCTTTGGCATTCACACTTCGCCCAGACATGCTTAGTACATAGCTGGTCACTTCTGTTACGCCATCTTTACCAAGGCTATCAATCCAGCCAGGCATGACACCTTGACGACCATCCATGATGGTTGTCTTGATAGTTTCAGCTTCACCGCCGTATAGCCAAGCGCCATCAGTCAGGTTAGGGTAGCCAAGCTGTCCACGGGCATCCGAGCCATGACATTGCGCACAGTTCTGCAAGAACAAACGTTGACCAACCTTAATTGCTTCTTCACTCTCAGCGATCTGGGTGATTGGCAATAACGTGTTGCCAGAAGCGTCGTAGGCCAAAGTTTTGAATGTTTCACCGAAGCGGGTCTCGGCGTCATCCAACTCTTTTGCATACTGGTTCAAACGCTGCTCTTTTTGGGCATTGGCAATTGCCAGTTTGGATTCTTCGATTGAACGAACAGTTTGATCTGAGCTCGTCCAACCTAAGAAGCCCTTGTAGTTACCTAACCCCGGGAAAAGGAAAAGGTAAAGTAGGCCGAAAATAATGGTGCCCCAGAACATGTAGGACCACCATTTAGGCAGTGGGTTGTTGATCTCACGAATACCGTCGTACTCGTGACCCATATCCTCACCTTCTTCAACACCCATTTTGTCCTTGCTACACCAAATCAGTAGGGCAGCAATACCAGTTAGGGTACCCAGCGTGATGATTGTTATCCATAGACTCCAAAAAGTAGTCATGCTTCCTAACTCCTGTCATTCTCACGCGTTGCCGTGTCTTGCTCCTCGTCTGCAAAAACAAGATTTGCAGCTTCATCGAAACGAGATTTTTGGCGTTTACTGTAAGCCCAGAGGACAATACCAATAAAGCTACCGAACAGTATCAGTGTCCAAATGCTATGAATGGTTCCAATATCCATGGTGCCCCCTTATTTCATTGCGTGACCAAGTGACTGGAGGTAAGCAATGATTGCGTCCATCTCAGTCTTGCCTTTCACTTCTTCGCCAGCGTTTGCCACTTGCTCATCGGTATAAGGCACTCCGAATTGGTTCTTGAAGATTCCAAGCTTCTTAGACGTCAGCTTGCCATCAAGCACGTTTTCTTCAAGCCATGGAAAACCAGGCATGTTTGATTCAGGAACCACAGCACGAGGATCACGAAGGTGAACTCGGTGCCAGTCATCTGAATAACGGCCGCCAACGCGGGCTAGATCAGGACCAGTTCGTTTTGAGCCCCATAGGAATGGGTGTTCCCAAACACTTTCGCCAGCTACAGAGTAGTGGCCATAGCGCTCAGTTTCAGAACGGAATGGACGGATCATCTGGCTGTGACAAACATTACAACCTTCACGGATGTAAATATCACGGCCTTCCATTTCCAAAGCAGTGTATGGACGAAGGTTCTCAACCGGCTCAGTCGTTTGGTCTTGGTAAAGCAATGGAGTAATTTCTACCAAGGCGCCAAAACTGATCGCAATCACGATAAGGATTGCAAGAAGGCCGACATTTTTTTCTACGATTTCATGACGATTATTAGCCATTGTCGGTACTCCTTATGCTGGTTGCTCTACGGCTTTAAGGCTTTCTTTTGGCGCAAGAATTGTCTTGTATGCGTTGTATGCCATTAGGAACATACCAGCCAAGAAGATTGCACCGCCTACGAAGCGAACGAAGTAGAATGGGTAAGAAGCCTGTAGAGACTCAACAAAGCTGTAAGTCAACGTACCGTCGGTGTTTACCGCGCGCCACATCAGACCTTGCATAACCCCAGAGATCCACATCGCAACGATGTAAAGAACCGTACCGATTGTTGCTAGCCAGAAGTGAACGTTGATCAATTTAATTGAGTACATACGCTCTTGGCCGAACAATTTAGGGATCAAGTGGTAAACCGCACCGATAGAAACCATCGCAACCCAACCTAGAGCACCAGAGTGAACGTGACCGATAGTCCAGTCGGTATAGTGGGAAAGGGCGTTAACCGTCTTGATTGACATCATCGGGCCTTCAAAGGTCGACATACCGTAGAACGACAGTGATACAACCAAGAAACGAAGGATAGGGTCATAACGCAGTTTGTGCCATGCACCAGATAGCGTCATGATACCGTTGATCATACCACCCCAAGATGGAGCAAATAGGATCAAAGACATCACCATGCCCAAAGACTGAGTCCAGTCAGGTAGAGCGGTGTAATGAAGATGGTGAGGGCCTGCCCAGATGTATAGAGATACTAGCGCCCAGAAGTGAACGATAGACAGACGGTATGAGTAAACAGGACGTCCTGCTTGCTTAGGTACGAAGTAGTACATCATCCCCAAGAAACCCGCTGTTAGCAGGAAGCCAACCGCGTTATGTCCGTACCACCACTGTATCATGGCATCAACAGCACCAGAGTAAACCGAATATGATTTAGTCATGGATACTGGGATAGCCATACTGTTAACAATGTGCAGAACGGCAACAGTTAGGATGAAGGCACCAAAGAACCAGTTAGCCACATAAATATGTGACGTGTTTCTTTTGATCATTGTACCGAAGAAGACGATGGCATAGGCAACCCAGACAACCGCAATGGCGATATCAATCGGCCACTCCAGCTCTGCGTATTCTTTACCAGAAGTCCAACCTAACGGCAGCGAAATCGCCGCTGATAGAATGATAGCTTGCCAGCCCCAGAAGGTGAACGACGCTAATTTCCCACCGAAAAGTCTTGTTTGACACGTACGCTGCACTACGTAGTAAGACGTAGCAAATAGCGCACTGGTACCGAATGCGAAAATCACTGCATTTGTGTGCAATGGTCGTAAACGGCTATATGTCAACCAAGGAAGGTCGAAGTTTAGTGCCGGCCATACCAGCTGAGCGGCAATCAATACACCAACGCCCATTCCAACAATTCCCCATAGGATAGTAACCAAGGTGAATTGACGAACGACCGTATAGTTGTAGTTTTGTTCAAGCTGCTTTACTTGGCTCATGTTGCATGCTTCCAATTTTAATTGTTCAACTACACTCTTTTTCCTTGTGCGAACAACAAGTTGTCGCAATACCACCCAAAGCTTCAATAATCACCGTGTTGTTTTTTTAAACACCCCAGTAATTAAATTGCTATTTTGTTGTAAAAGTGGCATTTTCAGTGCCATATACTACTTTAGATAACTAATGATTGACAGGGTCAAGCCCACACAATGTTTACGGTTAAGCAACATTTATGTGAAAACTTTGACCTCTGTAACATGGGAAGCACGTAAAATCATGGCTGCAGAAAAGCTCACCAAAGGCAGATTAATCCAAATTCTTTTTCTTTTAGCTGTATTGATCACAGCATTTGTATGGAGAACAGTCACCTATAAGAATGAACAAGCTGAAAATAATACTGCAACAACATGCCAATTATCAGCAGAAAAATGCCTTTCAAATGAAAGCGGTAAACTGTTAAATATCTCTTTGATGCCGTATCCAGCAAAAGCGAATCAAGAGCTAACGATACAAATTGATAACAGAAATGTTAAACCGAATGCCTCTGTAGAAGGGGTCAGCATGTATATGGGCACAATTCCCGTTACTTTTGAAGAAACATCAGAAGGTTGGCTAGGGCGCTTTACTGTCCCTGAATGTATGCACGATGAAATGGAGTGGGCAGTTAACATTGAACAAGGTGATGAAAAGATAACTGCAACTTTCTTGGTGAAAAAACAAGTAGAATAAGCAGGTTACATACATACACTATAAATTATAGGGTTTAGACCTTTAAACCCTATAATTTACGCAATTTACTAAGTGATTTGTTAACTGTAATAAACCTAATTTTTGTATGAGCTACTCACTGTAAATCATTTTTTTTGTCATCCCGCCATCAATCACAAAGTTCTGACCAGTAATAAATCCAACCTCTTTTGAGAGCAAATAACCGACCATTGAAGCGATATCATCGACATTACCGACACGGCCAATCAGATGCTGTTGGTGATCAACCTCACGCAATTCCTCATCAGAAGTATGAATCCAACCGGGAGATATACAGTTAACCCTTACCTCAGGGCCTAAGCTGGTAGCCAACGCATGAGTTAATGAAACAATCCCTCCTTTAGTAGCACTGTAGGCTTCAGTATTTGGCTCGGATTGTAAGTAACGGGTTGAAGCAATATTTACAATGCACCCATTTGTCTCTTTTAGTAATGACAATGTGTGTTTTGCCATCAACATAGGGGCAGTCAAGTTGACAGCTAGCGCTTTATTCCAATCGTAAAGATCAAGTTCTTGTAACGGGGCGTTGTAGGGGTTTGCTATCGCCGCATTATTAATAACGGCATCAAGTCTACCGTGCTGATATTTTATCTCTTCAGCTAGAGATTCAATTTGCTGTTCATTGGTAACATCAAGGTGTTTGAAGCGAATCAAAGGGTTCTCTGAGACCAGCTGGAACCCTGCATTTTCGTCAATATCAGCAGCAATAACTATCGTATTTTTAGACAGGTAGTTTGCAATCCCTCTACCTATCCCGTTTGCCCCGCCAGTAACC
>NZ_JACSOF010000176.1:0-12964 GCF_014349205.1 Photobacterium sp. BZF1 | reverse complement strand
GCACAACCGCAGCAGGCAGCAAAATTAGAGTTCCGTTAGCAGCCGCTAGCTTCATTCTTAGCTGCTTGGTCGCCAATACCCCTTTCACGTTGCCAAGATATAGTTTCGCAGCGGAGATCCCCGTTACCATCATCGCAGGAATAAGTAACCCCACCCCATAAAGGATGGCTTGTTTCACTGCCGCTATTTGGACACTGTCGCCAATTAAATCAACGACCACACTACTGGTGAAAAAAGTCACAATCAGCAAGAAGGCCAAACCACCAGCAAGGCGGTGAACCCATGCCAGTGTCTGTCGGTTTGCAGGTTTTGTCATTTGCGCTTGGGTATTCATCTTGGCTTCCTGAGTCACTATGTGTGTTATGACTAACTCTACAAAACAATAGTTGCAATTGCAACTATTGTTTATGCAACCATGCTAACCATATACTTAGAAAGGTGCTGAAGGAAGAACCCAAAGTGTGGGACATCGAACCATCCCTTCATTTCGAGCAAGAAAACACTAGAGAGGCAGGCTTTCGATAAAATGCGCACATATTATCTTTTTTTTTATCACTTAGATAAATTCATTACTCTCTCATATCAAAGCAACAGATATTATTTTATTAAAAGGAAAATCATAAAATATCTCTTCGCTTTATATTTTAACAAATAACAAACCATGAACTTGGTATATTTACAATTCATAGGGTCAAACAGTGCGAACAAATAAAAATGTAATCATCAGAAATAAATTTGGTTTGCATCTTGTTAAAAACGGCAAATTTATTGGCTTATCAGCTATATTTATGGACAATAACTTTGAAATAATGATCACTAAAAATAGCTTTAGCCTCCTTGTTTATTCTAAACAAAGCAGCGTATTATTTTATATAAATGAGCAATGCTATATAAAAACCATGTAAAGAGGCCAAACTATGAACCAAGAATTTAATGCCAATGAAATCTTCATCATGGCAGAACAAATAGAAATCGAGGCTTATAAATTTTATCTGAAAGCTGCAGAAGAAACGCCGAAAGAAGAAGATAAAGCATTTTTGAAAAAACTGGCCAGCTTTGAAGTTGAACATCAAAACCTATTTTCAGAAATGCGAGAGAAACTCTCTGTTCAAGAAAAGACCGAACTAACATTCGACCCTAACAACGAAGCTGAAGACTACTGTCGATCATTTGCCAGAATGCAAAACATCGTCAAGAGAAATGTTGATTTTACCAATATGAAAGAGATTCTTCTCAATGCCATTATGATCGAAAAGGACACCATAGTGTTTTACTCTGGCATGAAGAAGTTCGTTTCAGAAGCTTTTGGCAAAGGTCGCATTGATGAGCTGATCCATGAAGAACTGCGCCACATTGATATCCTCACCAAGCAATATGACTCCATCACTGCCATTGCATAACGCTAGGTAGTTAAGAGAAATTTAAAAGCAATGGTTGCAGCTTCAACTATTGCTTTTGCTGTCGTTGAGGGGTGATTGTATCTACAACCGCACCTTCCCTATAGCACCTTGTATTCCCAACTCAATTCAGCACCAGATCGGGCGATCATGATAGACACTGAACAATGCGTTTCAAACGTCATCTCGATGGCTTTCTCTATCGCTTTATCCGTTAAACCACTGCCCGATATTTCAAATTCAAAGTGCAGTTTGGTAAACACCTTCGGTGGAGTCGGCGCTTGCTCGGCACTAACAACAACACGGCAACTATCAAGCGGCTGACGCTGTTTGGCCATAATGCTGGTTACGTCAATCGATGCACAACTCGCCGCCGCACTCAACATCAACTCCATCGGTGTCTGCGCGCTATCGGTGCCACCAAATTGGGTTGGGGCATCGGTAATTACCGCATGGCCCTGCTCCACGGTGCTAACAAAACACTTTCCGTGTACCCAACGAGTTTCAATCTTCATTTGTATATTTCCCTATTGAATTAACAGTGATATAAATAAATTAAATTTTGTCTTACAAATACCAATTATCGTCAATTAATTCAACACTCTATATCAAAGGAAGATCATGATCACAGAAGGATTCGATTTTATTGCCGTAATGTTCGGCTTATGCGGTTTGCTCGTCTGGTTAGAGCAGAGATACCCCAGCCAGTTGTTCAAATGGTTCCCCAGTATTGTCCTTGTTATGTTCGGCTCAATGGCCCTTTACACCTTTGGCATGTGGGAGATGACTCCCGAGGTGAAAACAGCTCGGGCAACCGTGCGAGACAATGCCATTCCGGCCATGCTATTTCTCATGTCACTCAGCTTTAACCTTAGCGTGATTCGCAAACTCGGGGCTCGTTTAATTATTCTTTTCCTCGCCTCAACCGCCAGTATCATGGCTGGCTTTATTGTGGTGCATGGCTTAATGGGTGGCTTCCTGAGTGATGAGACCCCACTTACTTTCGGTGTCATGTCAGCCGGCTGGACCGGTGGTACCCAGAACTTCGTGGCGGTTAAAGAGGCGCTATCAGTCACTGACTCAGCCATGGCCTACACCCTGCTAATGGGAGCACTATGCTATACCGTCTGGTTGATCATGATAGTGGCACTAAAGCCGATGAAGGAGCGCTTCAACGGGGTCTTAAAGGCAAATGACAACGGGCTGGATGAAATCCTATCGAAGCTCGGCTCACTAGAGAAGAAAGAAAAGCCCGACCTGCAGGCTATCCTGCTCATGCTCGGTGTTGCTTTGGTTATCTCTTCTATTAGCCGCCACCTCGGCCAAGCAATTGCCTCTATGGGGCTTTTGAACCCAATGATTTGGGCAATAATTATTTCCTCATTGTTGGGTATCCTTGCCGCACCGACCGCGCTCGGAAAAATGGCCGGAGCCAACGAAGTTTCCGGGGTTATGCTATACGTCGTTGTAGCTCTGATCGGGGCTGAAGTTAACCTGAGCGCTATTGGCCAAGCGCCGATGTACATCATGTCCGGCTTTATGATCCTGGCTGTACACGGTATTTTGATGCTGATCATCGGCCGGATGATGAAGATGAACCTACACCTAATTGGGTTGGCGTCTATTGCCAATATCGGCAGCGCTCCTTCTGCCGCCGTTGTCGCCGCCGCTTATGATAAAAACCTGGTACCTGTTGCGGTAATCATGGCACTGATTGGCTCAATGATAGGTTCATTTGTCGGTTTGACAGTTAGTGAAGTTATTGTGTTGATGAGCTAGTCACTCAACAATCCATCAGGGGCCTGAAGTATGGGTATTTCAGGCCCTTTTTTCTCTCTTGCTCCGAGTGTTTGCCGACAATCAATTCAGGCAAACAGCTGTGTTGCACAGTAAAGCAATGTCGCAGCTAGTGTCATGTTGATGGCTTTGCCATATTTTTGGAATTGCGATTGAAGTAGCTTACCCGCGACAGCCCATACTAGGTTGCTTACTAATGCGATAAAGGCAAGCAGCAGGCTTGTTGCTAAGATCCAGTAAATGTTCTGCGTGTAAGGCAATACGAATGTCGAGATGGAAGTCACGCCATACAGAATGATTTTCACGTTCACGAACTGCAATCCAAAGCCTTTTAGGGCAGTGATACTCTCCGAATCTTCTGAGGCGGTTTTAATATCACTCGTCGCTATGCCCCAAGCTAACCAAACGATGTAGGCTGCGCCAACCCAAGTCAGCCAAGGGGTTATCACAGGTAAAAGACTCACCATGTGATAAGTAAATACGCCACATAACACCATTAACACAATGTAGCCGCAGAACATCCCGGAAATGACTTTGGTTGAACGCTGTAACCCATACTGAGTAGCAACACTGAGCGCCAAAATGTTATTCGGCCCCGGCGTGATCGAAGTAATAAGAACGTAGGTGAAAAATGCGGTATAGATGGCACTCATGGGTATCTCTCCTGTTTTTGTGCACTATACTTCGCTAGCATTAATTAAAAAATTGAATATATTAGAAGCTAGAGTTTAATTTTTTCGAACTAACAGGCTGGGAATTTGGTCATGAATCTAAAGCGGTTCCTTACATTCAAAACCATTGTTGAGGAAGGTTCGTTTCTTAAAGCGTCTCAAAAACTGTACTGTACACAATCAACAGTGACATTTCAGATCAAACAGTTAGAGCAGGATCTCTCATTACAATTGTTCGAGAAGATTGGCCGAAAAATGGTGCTGACCCAGGCTGGAGAGAGGATTCTTCCTTATGTTTACGAGCTCACACGAGTTATGGAAAACATTGAAGGTACTGCTCAACAAGAGAGCTCAGAGCCTACAGGGGAATTGAAGGTTCTCGTTGCTGAGACACAACTCGCCTATAAAATGGCCAATGTATTGAAAGAGTTCAGGATAAGAGCGCCAAAAGTAAGACTCTCTTTGCAGTCGCAAAACTGCTATCAGATTCGAGATGAACTGATCGCTGATAAAGCCGATTTGGGGGTGTTTTATCGAGTGGGTAATGATGATGCGCTTAAGGTTCATGAATTCAAAGAAGAGCCTTTAGTACTTGTAGCTTCGCCACAGTTAAAAGGGATGGATTTACAGAAAAGGGATCAACACTTTGACTTGGGTTTCATCAGTAACGGCCCTAAATGCCTATTTCGACAGACTTTTGAAAGCACCATTCAAGAGCGCAACATCACCATCGATAACATGATTGAACTAAGCAGCATCAACACCATCAAAAACTGCGTTGAAGGCAATATTGGCATTTCTTATTTGCCTCGCTTTACTGTCGAAAAAGAGCTGCAAGAGGGCTGCTTACAAGAGCTTAAGTTTACCGATGAGCCACAGATGATCAAACCACGCTGTGGTTACCATGCAGGTAAGTGTGTGACACCTGCGATGGAGGTATTTATTGATTGTATGCGCAATGAGTATTGATGGTGTTGTTTTGTAAAGAAACGCAGTCACTATTGCCTAACACAGGCATGAAAAACGCTTCTGGACAAAACTTGGCAACTAAATCTCTACTATGTTTTCCATGGGTAGTGATAAAATCGCCGTATCAGAATTATCGAGAAACTCTATGTTTATCCATCATGTAAACGGCATCGACTGGCTGGTGATTACAGCTTTTGAAGAACTGAAAACTATATTTATCGAAGATGCCGGTGCGATCCCCTCTTGCTTCTCTAGCGCAAGCGAATTGAGCCTGATTGATCAAGCCAAGCGCACTTATGGATATTTGCCTAGACTCAGAGGCGTCATCACCGATACCGGCACTTTTCAAAGCCAGGAAAACGAAGAAGATTTGAACCCACAACTTGCCTGCCTAGTTGAGGGGCGTGGACGGGTGTTTATCTATCACGGCGGATTTGTGGCTTTTGTGGATGATGAGCAAACCTTTATTACGCGAATGGACTGAATATTATTCAGTCATTTTAAATCGGCGATTTGGCATCCGTAGCCGTTTATCCGCAAGGGTTTCGTTTATAAACTGGGAGCGAATTGAATGGAGTCTGCTCCCTGCTTCAAGAAGAAAAGCAATGCTGCGGTTAGTTGGCGAACCGTATCCTTAGCAATGAAGGGCATCAACAGTGAAGGTTCTGGACAAAGCATGTCAATGGTACGTCAATTATGTCTGCTCAGTATTCATCTGTGACAATCTTTTCTTGAGTTCCTTACGAAGTACCATTGAGGCGTAAGGCTGCATGTTTTTCCACTTTTGGCTCTCTTCCCGAGTTCTGCCGCAACCGAAGCACCATCCTTTAGAGCTTGAAAAGTCACAGAGGCCGATGCAGGGGCTCTTTTGCTTCTTCATACAGTTTATTTCCCTTCCGCACCTGCACTTTTAATGTGTTTCGTAACTAATTTGCTTACTTACGTTCTTTAGTTGCACCCCAACCTTATTAAATGCCTTTTGGATGGTTGTAGAAATAAACCGCTGGCCTTCTCCCGTTAGAATGTTTGTTATATCTTGATTCGTTTCGAATACACAGACAATTTTTAAGCTCTGTGGAAAGGACGAGAAGTTAACCGTATGAGTCACCCAAAGAAAACCATCGTAGCCTTTTAGCGTATCTTCACAAACTTCGGTCAATACTTCTCTAATTAAATTAGAGACCTTCTTATCTGATTTACGCATCAAGAAAATTTCCTATTTGTCTTGGCTGAGTAACTAAGGCTACGAACTTTAAGAGCCAAATATTAGAAAAAGTGTGTCATACAATAGGGTTTGCTATTAGATAATACCCGCATCAAACTCCTAGAGGGGCATTTTCGTGTTAGATATTTTTAGTAATTCAGAAGATGACGGATAATAGGGGGTATGGAAAAGTAACGTTTGAGCTCAATGTCGGCACAAAAAGTTGTGCCGAGTTTATACCACGCATGCTCAATGACATGGCACTCACTAAACCTCTGGCACCAAGCAACCATTACCGACGGAGCACCGCGATCCATCGCCCCAAGTTTAACAAACTGGTCAGCGAGGCTGCGACGTAGGTCAGCGCAGCCGCCTTGAGAATTTTCTCCGCATGATCCAGATCACCTTCGTGCAGGTAGCCGCCTTTCTGCAGGATCGGCAGAGCCTTGCCATAACTGGCATCGAACTCAACCGGTAGAGTCAACAGGTGCACCAGGGTACTTAGTGCCATTGAAACTATACCAATCATTATAGTTATCGCTCCCGCTTGCGGCAGGCGGGTTAGCATTAGGACAAGCGGCGCAGCAACTAGCATCATTCCGGCAATACGCTCGCCGATCATGGCAGTCTTTATGAGTTTCTGCCGTGCCAGAAACAAGGACTCTCCACGTGAATCCTGAATGGCATGCCCCACTTCATGGGCGGCCACAGTCACTGCCGTCAGCGAATAACCTGAGAAATTGTCTGGCGTCAGACGCACAGCCTTAGCGACCGGATCATAGTGATCACCGGCAGAGGTCTCTTCTACCTCGACGTTACCCAAGCCGAAGCTGTCCAGCAGGTGACGAGCAAGTTCACCTCCGCTTCCCTGCTTGCGGTAGCGATCAGCCGGCTGCCTGTACTTTTCCATCACATGCTTGACCCACAGGCTCGGCAGGAAGACGCATATCGCGATTAAGAGTAATATGATTATCCAGAACATTTAAATCAGTACGCCATGAGCAATTATGTGACTACTAAATATTATACGCACAGAAGTGAGCAGCAGATGCTTGTCGACAATGTGCTGACTCAAGAGGGTAACAATTTGTCTTTACCCTCGATATCCTGCTCGGTGCAGCGGAGTTCAACCTTTAACTTGATAGCATTGCCTCACCCATGATTTCACCCAGAAACTCTTTCTCTGCTTCATTTAATAAAGTATCCAGTCTATCTGAAACAGATTATTGTCCCGAGGGACTCATAAGTAGATGCCTTAAAAAGCGAGTGTGATTTCGTATGACAAACTTTGAATAGCTAAGTTTGGTAAGTTGTCAAATGACTGACTAGCCCAGTTAGCAGGCAACCAAGCGTTAAATTTATAGTGATAGTTACCAATAAAAGCATGGATGTGATATCCACTAGCTCCCTCATAATCGTCAACCAAAGTGTTTGAGTAACCTCTTTGAATATCGTCTTGATCTCGTATAGATGCCCAACCGTATTTGTCAGGCCCCTCTGAGGTTCCGGTCCAGACTCTAAAATCGACTTTATCGATCTCACCGCCGTTATCCAGGATCAAAGAAAGCAGGTCAAAATAGTTGATTTTACCCTCCCTAAGTCCATGCTGCGTCCAATACCGGGGAAGTTGATAACCCTCTATTTTAATGAGCTTACCGCTATTAGATGTGAAAAAGTTAACATTGTAGTGCTCTTTTTGGTCACCATAGGTCTCCTTAAGACTATAGTGTCCAGTCGAGCAACGATAATCTTGTGGAAGGGTTCCTCGGCGAAACTCATATCGGTCAAAGTCCCGATGGATACCATCGCCTTTATCAACATTCAACACGCAGTGCGCATAGCTTTGTATTTCCTTTTCTGAAGTTTTGCCTATTTCAAATTGGAAGGGCAGTTGCTCTAAAAAGGATTGGGAATATACGTTGATGCTTAATACACATAGCAATAAGCCTAATGCTCTTTTCATTTTAACTCCTAAATCTCAGTCATAAACAAACGATGTGTTTTGAACCACACCATCAGTCGCTCCATGTGCAATCAACTAACACAGCACGCTCTTTGCGCGGGTTGAAACGCTCTCTTATTCTCTGGAACAGAGCAAAAAATCCAGGTGTTAAAATTGCGCCTAATGTCATGACAGAGAAAATACCGCTGACCAGCGCAACCCCCATATTGTTTTGTGCTACGGCTCCAGCACCTGCTGCGAAGGCCATAGGTAGTATGCCGAGCAAGAATGACCAGGATGTCATGTTGATAGCCCTAAAGCGTAAGGTGCCTCCTAAAATAGCCGCTGCCTCGATAGTCTCTCCTTCTTCCTCTCGTTTGATACGAGCAAATTCGACAATCAAGATGGCATTCTTCGCTGCTAGCGCAATCAACAATACCAGCCCTATTTGCCCGTAAAGGGTCAGTGGCATGCCAATCAAAGTCAAACCGGCTAAGGTACCGATTGCCGCAGTGGGCGCGGTGATAATAATAACCGCAGGCAAGGCCCACGACTCATACTGGGCAACCAGAAACAAAAAGATAAACACAATGGCAAAAATGAACGCATAGATAATCGTATTACCAGACATTTTTTCTTGAAGAGCCATCGAACTCCATTCGTATTTGTATCCTTCGGGAAGCATTTCATTTGCAATCTCTTCCATAGCAGCAATAACTTCGCCTGAAGAGGAGCCCGGAGCGACACCCAAGTAAATTCGGGTGGCAGAAAACATGTTGTAGCGGTTGGTAATATCAGACTCCAATAGCGGTTCTATTGTGACGATATCACTCAATGGCAACATGCCACCGGATGAAGTACGAACGTGAATACGCCCGATATCATCTAATTCACGCCTTTGACCCGGCTTGGCCTGCATATATACATAATAGGTACGCCCCCATAGAGAAAAGTCGTTTACCCTAAGCGACGCCAAGAAACTATTGAGTGTACTATTTATTTCCGTAACCGATACGCCGTATTGGCGCGCCTTTTCCCTGTCAACATCAATGAAAAAGTGTGGAACATCAGCACGAAATAAAGTGAAGCTGCCTGTGATTTCCGGTCTATCGTTCGCTGCCTCTATGAGTTTCATCGTTGTTTGAGCAAGCTCACTTTTTCTTCGACCACGGGTATCCTGAAGCATAAACTCAAGATTATCGCCTGCCCCAACCCCTGGGATCGCCGGCGGTGCAATAAGCTGTGTCACACCAGATGCATTCTGGTTGATTTCGCGAGTTAAACGAGCTTGAACGGCACTAATACTGTTATCACCCGGAAGCGCCCGTCGCTCTTCCCACGGTTTAAGCGCAATGAAAAAAGTCGCATTGTTGGGTTGCAGCGCAAAGGATAGAACACCAAACCCAGTGGCACCACCTACGGCTTCAACTGCAGGGTCGTTCAGAATAATCTGCTCAACTTCCGCCACATATTGTTCGGTTCGAGGACGCGAAGCTGAATCAGGAAGCTGACTCATTGCCAGCATACTCCCTTTGTCTTCAGTCTCTATGAAGGCTGTGGGTAGCGAACGATTGAGGGATATCATTGCGAAAATAATTGCGACGGAAAAAATGAGCAGCATGCTTACTCGACGAACAACGATAGCAACGAGATACCCATACAACCGAGTGACTTTCTGAAAGCTATTATTGAAATAAAAAAACCATTTAGGTTGCCGAGTCACAGGCTTAATAATTAGTGAACATAAAGCAGGCGAGAAAGTTAATGCATTTACTGCAGAGAGTACTATTGATATACATATAGTCAGACCGAACTGTGAAAACATTTGCCCGGTAATACCTGGTAAAAAGCTGACTGGTAAAAATACCGCGAGCATGACCAATGTTGATGCCACAATAGGGCCATTCACTTCTCGCATGGCATGATGAGTGGCTTGAGAAGCATTATAGTGCGGATTTTCACGATATATACGCTCTACATTTTCAATAACCAAGATAGCATTATCAACGACGATGCCAATTGCAAGAATAAGAGCAAACAGGGTGATTGTGTTTATAGTAAATCCAATAGCATTAATAAAGAAAAAAGTACCTATCAACGATACGGGTATGGCTGCGAGCGGAATGATAGTTGCACGGAGACTACCTAAAAATACATAGGTAATAATAACCACTAAAATAGCGGCAACCACAAGTGTTTTTGCAATATCAGTGATAGAGGCATCAATGAACAAAGTGACATCATAGGGCAAGGCATACTCGACATCGTCTGGGTAATCCATGTTATCGAGTAACTTTCTTATCGCATTACCTGTTTCTAGTGCATTAGCGCCTGGAGAAAGCGTTACTGTCATTAACGCCGCGTCCTGTCCATTGAGTCTCGTTGTGGTTTGGTAACGGTTGTTACCAATTTCAATTTCGGCGATATCGCGTAGATAAATGTGTGAGCCGTTATCAGCAGTATGTACGATAATTTTTTCAAATTCTTCAGGACTTTCCAAACGGCCTTGACTTAAAAGTGGTACCTGTATGCTAACGTCATCCGGGAATGGACCTGAGCCAAGTGTGCCAATCGCAACCTGAACGTTTTGATCTTGCAGGGCTGCTGCTACATCCTGAGTACTGACTTGCAACGCAGCCATTTGATCCACATCTAGCCAGATACGCATACCAAAACCCGTTCCAAGTAAATCAACGTCTCCGACACCATGAACACGAGAGATTTGATCGAGTAGATTTATCTCCATCCAGTTATTTAAATATGATTCGTCGTGAGTTTTATTGGGAGAATATAATGCAACAGCGAACAATATATCAGGTGAGGCTTTTTTCACCCTCACCCCAAACTGGTTAACGACTGGAGGTAATATAGGAGTAACAGCTGAAATACGGTTTTGTACATTAATTTGAGCCTGATCTGGATCGGTACCAATTGCAAACGTAATTTTTAAACGGTAACTTCCATCATTAGCCGAACGGGAGTCCATATACAGCATATTATCGACTCCATTGACCTCTTGTTCAATCGGAGAGGCAACCGCTTGTTCAATGGTTTCCGCACTCGCCCCCGGATAGCTAACATACACATTAATTTGTGGTGGTGTGATATCCGGATACTCAGAAATAGGCATTAATTTAATCGAAATGGCGCCCAGCAGCATAATGACAATAGAGATGACAAAGGCAAATTTGGGACGATTGATAAAAAAACGACTCAACATATTTTATCTCCCTTTATTGTACTTGAACAGAGCGCTGTGGTCTTACGCGAATGAGACCATCAATAATGACTTGTTCACCATCATCTATACCAGATGTGACGAAAACCATATTATTGTCCTGAGTATGAATGGTGACATTTCGCCTTTCTGCCCGCTGTTGGCTGTCAACAATATATATGTACCGGGTAAGGAGATCTTGAATTACTGCCGTTTGGGGTAGCCAAGCCCCGTTAATTGCTTCGGCTTGAGTGACTTTTATGCGAGTGATTTGGTTGGGCTTGTATGCGTATTCACTATTGTCAAATACTGCAGAAAGATGAATGGTACCACTAGATTGGTTTATTTTGTTATCAATGAATGTAAGGTGACCTAATTGACCATTATGCTCTAGAGATATTTGTGGTTTTGCTTCACTATTCATACCAAGATCAACAAATTGCTTATAATTCATCGAAAAAAGAGCATTAAGCGTTTCTTGTTCAGTGATATCAATAATATAACCCATTGACGGTGCAACCATATCACCAATAGAATACTGACTTTTTCCTATTTGGCCTGAATAGGGGGCACGTATCTCTGTGTAGCTTAAGTCTTCATAAGCATTTTCTAAACTGGCTTTTGCTACTGCAACTTCTGCTTTTGCTAATGCTAACTCTGCCGAAGCATCATCATAGGAAGCACGGCTTATACCGCCCGACTTCAATAACTCATCAAAACGACTGTAGGTTAATTCAGCTTGATTTTGTGCAGCTCTTGCTTGTGCTAACCTCGCTTCTGCGATATTAACCATTTGCTGATAAGGAGCTGGATCAATTTTAAACAGTACGTCACCTTGCTCAACAAAAGCACCATCGGGGTGCACTTGTTTGATAAGATAACCTGAAACTTGGGGAGTAAGTAACGCATGTTCCTGTGATTCGAATTTAGCTGTAAAAGTAAATGAAGGTGTATAAGTTTCCATTTTAACTATGTGGGATAGTACAGGAACGCTTTGAGCGTTTAGGTATTGAGAAATGGACAATAGAAAGAGACTAAGTAAGTACATTTTTGTTTTATTCATTCGCTCAATCTTCCTACATTATCAATATAAGAGCATGGATTTCATAAGAAATACTTAACTTTTCTAGCCTTAACTTGTTAAGTTAAAAAATATAACGTCAATTGCAATACACTTTCAAACAGATTAAATCTTAGTCACTAAAATTTCACTCCACTCAAACTAATTTATGTCATGCACATTGATAAATACAAAAAATATGGCCACCAATATAGCAAAATTATATCTACCTAAACCAAATAGACTGTGGCATCCTATTATTTTTAACAACTAAACCAAGTACACTCAACCGATTCATAAATTCTGGCATCCTCATATCCTTCAGATAGTAATTTATAAATTAAGTGAATTTCAGTCAGTCCATCTCTTTGAAGTTTTGTATGTTCTAAGAGAGATGCAGCGTAAGTGGAATGTGGTGTAGGCCATATTATATAAATAATTGTAATATAGTGCTTCCTCATCTTATACTCCCTCTATTTCAGGCTTATCATGCACGAAAAATTGTCACTATCAAAGTTGTAATTAATTTGACTAAAAATATAAAATTAAGATACACCATGTAATCTTTGCATAAATGATATAAAACGACATCAAGGAATAAGTCTGGCATTACATATCAAGCTGTCAAGGAATTACTTACAAGATATAATAAGATAATAAATTTATCCTCTTAGTAAATTTAATTATCATGTAATGCATGACTTGAT
>NZ_JACSOF010000175.1:0-13253 GCF_014349205.1 Photobacterium sp. BZF1 | reverse complement strand
TCTGAATATAAATCCAAATTATTTGGTTACAACAATTAATATAATTAAGGCGGTGGCAATGGATAGTCATAAATTTAATGCCTTCATGAAGGGGCTGTCTCGTCGGCAGTTCCTTGGGCATTCGGCCAAGGCTGGGGGAATGGCAGCTATTGCTGCAACTGTCCCACTTCCTTTCTCTCAATCAGCACAAGCACAAACATCTGTTAGCGACACAGCAGAAAAAATTTCATACAGCGCCTGTTTGGTGAACTGTGGCAGTCGTTGTCCTTTGAAAGTCCATACCCAAGACGGTGTCGTGACCCAAATTTCCACCGAGAGCGGCATTGATGACGGAGTTTGGGGGCAGCATCAGATCCGTCCTTGCCTGCGAGGGCGTTCAGTTAAATGGAAAACGTATAGCCCGGATCGTTTGAAGTATCCGATGAAGCGGGTTGGTAAACGTGGTGAAGGTAAATTCCAGCGTATTAGTTGGGATGAAGCGACCACCATTATTGCCGACAAGCTCAAGTACACCATCGAAGAGTATGGTAATGAAGCTATTTACTACCAGTATGGCTCCGGCTCTACTGGGGCGAATCTACTTGGCCGAAATGCCAACAAGCGCTTTTTGAATACCATTGGCGGCTTTTTAGATCAGCATGGCACTTATTCAACAGCACAAATTGCTACGGTAGAACCTTTTGTGTACGGCAGTGGTCAGGGCAGCCTGATTTCTAACATCGCCCACTCAGATTTAGTGGTGATGTTTTGCCAAAACTTGGCAGAAACCCGGATGTCAGGGGGCGGCCAGATAACAGAAGCCTTCGAAGCCCTGAAACGCAGCAATGCAAAAGTCATTATCATTGACCCAAGAATGTCGGATAGCAGTATTGCTTTTGATGCTGAGTGGATACCGATCAAGCCAGGTACTGATGCGGCGTTGGTCGCAGCTCTGGGCCATACCTTGATAGCTGAAGGCTTGGCAGATGATGAGTTCATTAACCGCTACACGGTAGGTTGGGATGCCAGCACCTTGCCTGAGTCAGCGCCAGAAAATGCCTCTTATAAAGACTACATCCTAGGCAAAGGCCCTGATGGCATCGAGAAAACACCTGAATGGGCGAGCCAAATTTGCGGCATTTCCCCAGTCAGGATAAAGCAACTGGCAAGGGAGATGTCAGGTGCCAAAGCGGCTTGGATTTCACAAGGGTGGGGGCTGCAACGCACTGCCAACGGTGAGCAGTCTGCCCGAGCAATTATGATGCTGCCGGTAATGACTAAACAATTTGGCAAATTGGGTACCAATACCGGTAACTGGGGCAGCAGTGTGAAATATGCTGTGCCTGGTTTTGCCACGGCAAATCCGGTCAAGACATCTATCCCTTGCTTCCTTTGGACCGACGCTATTACCCGCGGGACAGAAATGACCGCTGAAAATAGTTTTATCCGCAACAAAGACAAGCTGGAAACAAACATCAAGTTTCTCTGGCACTTTGCCAGTAATACCACTATGAACCAGCATTCGGATCTCAATAAAACCCACGAGATCCTGCAAGATGAATCCATGTGTGAATTCATTATGGTGTGGGATCACCATATGACACCATCGGCGCGCTACGCCGATATCTTGTTGCCTGATGTTACCACGCTGGAAACCAGTGATTTAATTGATAACTCCTACGCGACAGGGGCTTACCATTATGTCACCCGCTTGCAGCCAGCTATCGAACCGCTTTGGGATAACCGCCCGACCTATGATGTGTTGGCTGACATTGCCAAGAAAATGGGGACTTATGATGCCTTTACCGAAGGTCGGACATACCAAGAGTGGATAGCCCATTGTTACCAGGGGCTGCGCAAGAATAATCCGCACCTACCTGAGTTTGCCAAAACGGATGGTATGGGGATTATCGACCGTAAATTGGCAAGAAGCGAAGATCATATCGCACTTAAAGCGTTCAGGGAAAATCCCGAAGCCAACCCTCTAAAAACACCATCAGGCAAAATTGAGATGTACTCAGAGCGCTTGGCAAACATTGCAGATACGTGGGATTTGCCAGAGGGCGACAAGATAACAGCCGTTGCCGAGTATTGTGAGAGCTTCGAAGGCCTTGGTGAGCCTGAGCGTATGAAGCAATATCCATTGCAGATGATTGGTTTCCATACCAAGGGTAGAACCCATTCTACCTACCATAATGTGCCGCAGTTGCGCGAAGCAGTTCGTGATGAAGTGTGGATGAACCCCGTTGATGCCGAGTCACGGGGCCTGATCCAGGGTGATCGCATAATGGTGTTCAATGATCGCGGCCAAATCCATATGCCCGTGAAAGTGACGGCAAGGATCATTCCGGGGGTTGTCGCTGTTCCACAAGGGGCATGGTACCAACCCAACAAGCAAGGAATCGATGTCGGAGGGTGTATCAATACACTGACGACACAGCGGCCTTCTCCTTTGGCAAAAGGTAATCCGCAGCATTCTAACTTAGTGGAAATCCGAAAGGCTTAGGGGGTGAGAAATGGCGCAATATGGATTTTATATTAACTCTGCAAAATGTACTGGGTGCAAAACGTGTTCGGTAAGTTGCAAAGACAAAAAAGACTTGGATGTTGGCCCTAAGCTTCGTCGTGTTTACGAATACGGTGGAGGTTCCTGGGTGCAAAAAGAGGGTTTGTGGCAGCAGGATGTGTACAGCTATTACGTGTCGATTGCCTGCAATCACTGTGATGAGCCGGCCTGTGCCCAAGGTTGCCCAACAGGTGCCATGGCCAAACGTGAGCAAGATGGGTTGGTCGTTGTCGACCAAGACCAGTGTGTTGGGTGCCGGTATTGTGAAATGCGGTGTCCTTATGGTGCTCCTCAGTTTGATGCCGAAAAGAAAGTGATGAGCAAATGCGATGGTTGTTACGATTTGCTTGAACAGGGCAAATCACCGGTTTGTGTAGAGGCTTGTCCGCAACGGGCGATAGAGTTTGGGCCAATCGCTGAGCTGAGGGAAAAATACGGCCAGCTTAACGAAATTGCCCCTCTTCCGAATGCGGCTATGACCAAACCTAATTTGGTTATTCACCCTCATTCGAAATCAAGACCAAGTGGCGATAAGGCAGGTTCAATACAAAACAGGGCGGAGGTGTAGTTATGCATGAATTACCTTTGGTGTTTTTCACCGTATTGGCCCAAGCGGCCGCTGGCGCTTATTTGATTTTGATCTTGAGTCAGCCTGCTAACGGCATGGATGAGCGAAGGTTGTCGGTTGGTATTTTGGTGTCGATGGCTTTGCTTTCTGTAGGGATGCTGGTGGGTATGTTCCACCTAGGTGTGCCGATACGTGCCTTTAATTTGTTGGCTGGCGTTGGTCGCTCACCTATGAGCAATGAAATCTTATTGGGAGGGGCTTTTGCAGGCTTTGGGATCTTGGTTGGCTTGGCTGGATTGTTCAATAAGGGAACGGCAGCCCAAAGAAAGGCATTGCGTTGGGTCACTGTGATCTTTGCCATTGCCTTTGTTGCAACCATTCCGAAGGTTTACCAGTTGAGCACCGTGGCGGCATGGAATACACCCCATACCACCATTCAAATGCTTGCGTCAGTCTTTATTACCGGTGGCGCGTTGGCCGCTGTGTTAGGGGCTTTCCGTCATGGTGCCGCAGTATCTATTGCTGCGGTGTTCGTCACTCTGGCATTGCGATTTGATTACATTACTTTCGTTACGGGGGTAGAGCCAATTTTGGCCGCTGAGCAAAGCGCCTTGTGGGTTACTCAAGCAGTGACATTGCTCATTGGTGGCGCCTTGGCATTCTTTGCCTTGATGAAACAAAAATCGGCACCGCCTTTGTTGCTATCTGCTTGCGGGTTGGTCATCGTGGGTGAATTGGTAGGGCGGGTCAGCTTCTATAACTTGTGGGCGATAACGATGTAACGCCACTCAGTCAGTTGGCAAATTAATTAAACAGGCTAAGGCAAAAGCCTTGGCCTGTTTTTTTATCCGGTAAGTACAAAAATGTTTGGCGCGAATTGATCAAAATGCAATCAGTCTTGCGATTAAGCTTGGCGGAGATTTCTTCCCCAGGTTTGAAAAAAAGAGACTGAGTTATGTATAAAAACACTGCTTTTCGAAAATCATTAATTGCTTTGTCTATCGCAATGGCTTCTTCTTTTGCTGTCGCTGCGCCCATATCCAATGAAGCTTCAGCTAGTAACGCATCACCTAATAACGCGACTGAGAGTAAAACGGCGGAACAAACCATCGTTTTTCACAATGTGAATATCTTTAATGGTACCGAAAACAAGCTGCATAATAATTTCAGCGTTGTGGTGACAGGCAATAAAATCTCGACGATTCAGCAAGGCAAGTTCAAAGCTCCAGAGAATGCCAAGGTCATTGATGGCGAAGGACGAACGCTGATGCCAGCACTGGTTGAATCCCATATGCATCTCGCCTTGCCGAAAGGATTACTGGGTACTGATGACATGCGCTGGAATGAAATTGCTATTCACGCTCAGTCATTTGCTGAAATGTATTTGGATTTGGGTTTTGGCACTATTCGTGACGTCGGTGGGGCTGATGGTTCATGGACAGATATGGAACGCGATGGCCGCTTGGCTGAAGTGCCAAGGATCTATGCGTCTGGCGCACCCATTGCGCCAATCGGAAGCCATGCAGATGTAGGCTTGCAGTCTCGCCGTTTAAGTGATTCGCCACAGAACTTGGAAATCTTGAATATCATGTCCAATTCTAATGGCGCGGAAGATATCAAAATGCAGGCCCGGTATAACTACCGCCAAGGGGCACAATTTACCAAGGTATTTCAGTCCGGCGGCGTTTCATCCAAGTTTGACCCGTGGCAGTACACTTCATTTACCGACGATGAACTAAAAGCGGCCGTTGATATAGCTACAAGCTACGGTTCATATGTCGCCACACATGCCTATTCGGATAAAGCCATTAAATCTGCATTGACCAATGGCGTGAAGACTATCGAACATGGCTTTACCTTCAATGAAGAGCAACACAAACTCTACAAGGAGCAAGGTGCATTTCTGGTTACCAACCTGACGGCCTTCTCACCTGATTTGGCTAATGTACCCGTCGTCCAAGACCCGATGATCCAAGCCAAGTTGGAAAGTGCCCAAGCGGCATTTGAAGAATATGTGGAAAATGTGCAGAAGCTTGATCCCGATTACCGTGCATTCAATACCGATTGCGTCGGAACGGCAGATATCTGTGCCAAACAAATTGCCCATGAGATTTATCTCAACGCCAAGTTCTTCGGCAACTTTAATGCACTACGTGCTATGACATCCACTGGTGGGCGAATTCCTGCTGAGTTGATGGAAGATTGGATCAACCCATATTCAGACGCCAAGATCGGGGTGATTGAAGAAGGTGCTTATGCTGACTTGCTGCTAATTGATGGTAACCCACTAGAAGATATTTCACTTATTGGTGGCCGCGAGCAATGGTTCGAAAATGATGCGATGCCGGATGGCTCGCACCTAACAGAAATGGACCTGATTATGAAAGACGGCAAGATCTTCAAAAATACCCTGTAAGGTTTTTCAGCCTTATTTCACATTGCGATTTGTACCCAAGCAGCACAACTTTGCTTGGGTACAGCCTCCCTCAAAATTTTTTCTCTAGCTTCGTTCTGCTAAGTCTTAAATGAGTGCCTGAAATATGAAAATTCATACCACTGCTAAAGGGGTAGGTTTGTTATTTGCTTTGGCAAGCCAATCGATTATTGCCGCTGACTTTGGTGGCCCTAATTCTGTTGAGAATACGCTACCTAAGCCTGAGCAAACCAAACCTGATCACACAAAGGGTAAACCGCAACCGAATTGGCGGGAGAAAGCAGCCGAACAGGGAGTTACGTTGGGTGCTGATTACACCGTTTTTGGTGTTAGCTCGCCGGATGGTTCCAAGGGTAATAATGTCAATCGCGCATCAGGGGCAGCACGCTTTTATGGTTCATGGGATTTAATCAATAAAGGAGAGAAAGACAAAGGCGGTTTGGTATGGAAGGTTGAACACCGTCATGCCTTTACTGATAGCTCACCGAAAAATTATGCGTTTATTGATGATGTCACTGGCGGGTCTGAAGGTATAGGCTACGTTGGCATGATAGGTACACCGTTTAGTGACCAAGGCTTTCGTGTTACGAATTTGCACTGGAAACAAAAGCTCAATGGTGGCAGAACAAGTGTGATTGCAGGCTGGCAGGATGTGACTGACTATGTCGATACCTACGCTTTGGCCAGCCCCTGGACGGGATTCAGTAATCTTGCTTTTTCAACAGGAGCTGGTGCGATGGGGTTACCCGATGATGGCGTGTTGGCGTTGTCAGCGGGGCACATGCTTACCGACAATTTTTATGTGGTTGGTGGTATTGCCGATGCCAACGGTAAATCCGATGACATCTTGGATGGATTCAATACGGCGTTTGATGAAAGTGAGTATTTTACCAGTATCGAACTGGGCTGGACGGCATCTCAAGAGCATATCTTCACAGATAACGTGCATGTCACGTTTTGGGATTTCGGTGAAAATACCCGTCATAGCAATGCAACAGGCGAAGGTGGACGAGGGGTTAATGTGTCAGCCAGTTGGTTTGCAACAGATAGCCTTATGCCGTTTGTCAGAGGTGGAATTTCTGAAGGTGATGTTGCGCTATACGATAAATCATTGAGCGTCGGTTTTGGCTACTTTGGATTAGGCAAGCCAGAAAATACCTTGGGCGCTGCGGTCAACTGGTCTGAAACTAATGAAAAAGCCTTTGGCGGGGATGAGCAGATCACTGCAGAGGTGTTCTACAACATGCAATTTGGCAAACATCTGCAAATCACCCCGGATATTCAATTTATCAAAGATCCCGCTTTCTCTAGCGAAGATAGTGCTGTGGTATTTGGTTTGAGGGCGAAAATATCCTTATAGGGGGGATTGGCATTGCCTATATGATCATAGTATCGCAGACATACTATGTCTAACTGTGTACCAAATAGTGCATAATCGAGCTTAGATTCATGTGAAAGTAAGGTGTAGCCGTGGCGATTGAATTAAACAAACAACTGATGGCCTTTGTCGATGTCGTGAAGTTTGAGAGCTTTGCCGAGGCGGCAAAACATCGGGATATGCTGCCGTCATTGTTATCACGCAACATAAAATCGCTGGAGGATAAGTTGGGCGTTGTGTTGCTCAAACGTACCACGCGCGCACTTTCTCTGACTGAAGCAGGAGAGGTGATATATCAGCAGGCGCTTGTTCTCAAAGAGCTAGAAGACAAGATGAATAATTTCGCTCAAAACTACAGTACTGCTGAGACTGGCTTAGTCCGCCTGACTTGTGCTTCTCACCTAAGCCGAAATTTTATTCTGCCGACGATCAAAGAGATCCAGGCTGAATACCCGAATATTCGATTTGAGGTCGACTATGATGACAGGCGTGTCGATATCATAAAAGAAGACTTCGATATGGCTATTCGGATATGGAAGCCCCAAGACACCTCGCTAATTGGCCAAAAGCTCCGCTCAACCAATCTCGTTATTCTTGCCAGCCCGGATTTCATCCAGCGCCATGGCATGCCTGAAACTATCGAACAGTTAGTCGCCTTACCATCTGCTTGCTATGCCAGGCTAGGCGTTGTGAGAGATAAGATTCAATACTACGACGCAGAAGATAGGATTCAATCGGTTTCAATGAATCCCTTCTACAAATCAAGTTCACCTGAGTCTTTGATTCAAAGCGCATTGGCAGGAATGTATTACACCGTTGTCACAGATCAGAACCTCAGTGGTGAAATTGAACGAGGTGAATTGGTTCAATTATTACCTGATATGCGTTTTCCTGATGAACCCGCCATGTACGCGGTTTACCCGAATCGGGATTTAAGCTTCGGGGCGAGATTATTTGTCGATAAACTCAAGCAGCGTTGTGCTGAAACACCCGTTATTGTTAACTAAAAAGTACATAGTGAAATGACATAATTGCTATTTTTGTGACTGATACTTTCGCCTAATCTGTGCCTATTCCAATCGCATTCGGAGGCGAAATGCTTTTTTCAAATTACACACTGGGAAATACGGAACTGGCAAACCGTATGGTAATGGCACCAATGACACGCTCTCGTGCATCTATTGACGGTGCTTTGAATGATGACATCGTAAAATACTATCAGCAGCGCGCAACAGCTGGCCTTATCATCACAGAAGGCGCTCCGATTTCAAAGGTTGGCCGGGGTTATGCATTTACACCGGGTATCTATAATCAAGAACAAATTGATGGATGGAAAAAGGTTACCAGTGCCGTTCATGCCGAAGGCGGAAAGATCTTTATTCAGCTGTGGCATGTTGGCCGGGTCTCTCACCCAAGTATTACCGGCGGAGAGCAGCCAATTGCACCTTCAGCGGTAAAAGGAATCAATAAAGGATTTGGCCCCCTTGCTGAGGGTGGCTATGGTTTTGTGGATCAAGAAACTCCACGGGCAATGACCAAAGAAGATATTACCAGTACGCAAAACGACTTTGTTCAGGCAGCAAAGAACGCAATGGAAGCCGGCTTTGATGGGGTTGAGATACATTCAGCCAATACCTATTTGTTCGAACAGTTCATGCTACAAAGTGCCAATAAACGCACCGATGAATATGGTGGCAGCAAGGAAAACCGAGTACGTTTCTTGGTGGAAACCGTAGAAGCGGTAGCACAGGCCATTGGTGCCGAGAAAGTAGGTTTCCGTTTATCACCGTACCTCGTTATCGACGATCCTGACGTAGACCCTGAAATGCCGTCACTGGCACTGAAAGCAATACAGCAATTGTCTCATCACGATCTTGCTTATGTGCATTTTTCCGAGAATGTGGCGACTTGGCGTCCTGTTCCGTCATCATTCCGTCGCCAAGTACGTGAAGTGTGGAAAAACCCAATTATTATTGCCGGTCGCCATACCAAGGAATCTGCCCAGGACATGCTAGACCTAGGTTATGCCGACTTGATTGCGTTTGGTGAGTACTACATCTCCAACCCTGATTTGGTATATCGCTTCAAAGAGAACCTAGCGCTTAACTCGAATGACCGTTCTACGTATTACGGTGGCGGAGCTAAAGGCCTAACGGATTACCCAATATCCGATCCCACTGTTAAGCATTTGCAGGTTTGATATATCCAGCGTGCTTGAGTTGATTCGTCTAATAACAAGCCTTCCACCCAAGGGTGGGAGGTGTTCTTTTATTATTAGTTTCTAGCTAATAATTCATTAGGCAAATCGCATCTTATTTTTATTAATCCAAGCGCCTATAGTTTATGGCAGCACACGATGAAGGTAGGACTTTAACGGTAGCAACTTATGCTTATCTCAAATGAAATAAAACTGATTATACAGCGCACACTCCCATTAACCATGGGAGTGCTCGCTATTATGGCAGTGCAGCTGGTGGATACAGTATTTATTGGTATGTTGGGCGTCAATGCACTAAACGCCCAGGGCTTAACGCTACCGTTTTCATCTGTCATCATTTCCATTCAGGTCGGCATCGGTGTTGCGGCAACATGTCTTATTTCACGCTATGTCGGTGAGAAGAATCAACCAAAGGCCAATAGGTTCGCGACCTTGGGTTTACTGCTTGGCACACTGGTTATTTCACTGCTGGTGCTATCTCTATGGTTCTTTGAAAAGGCACTGTTTACTCTTTTTATCGATGATAAAGTCGATTCAGTACAAATGGCCGGGATACAACACCAGTTCAGTGCTTATTGGGGCGTTTGGCTGATGAGTACCTTGGCTGGAGCGGTGTTCTATTTTGTTTCTTCGGTATATCGCGCGAACCAGGATTCCAGTACCCCAGGTAAGCTATTGATTGCATCTAGCATACTTAACTTGGTGTTTGACCCTATTTTTATCTTTGTGCTTGATATGGGCATTGCCGGTGCGGCATTGGCAAGTTGCTTGGCGTTTGCGCTTTGTACTGCATATATGCTGTTTAAACCGGTAGCGAAAGGGTGGTTTACTCTACAGATTCTTCAAAAAAGTGTATTTGAAGATCTCCGAGTGCTGACCTCAAATGCCATTGCGACAACGGCGAATCAGTTTTTACCAGCAATCAGCGCCTTGGTATCTATGTACCTGATTGCCCGTGTTGGGCCTCAGGCTATCGCTGTCTGGGGAATAGCAATGAAGATGGAAGGTTTGTTGCTGGTACTCTCATTGTCATTAACCATGTCGATCCCCCCAATTGTTGGTAGCTATTTAGGTAACCAGCAGTTTGGCGATATCCAACAGATCATTAAAGCGGCGACCAAATTAATATTGCTAATACATACGGTAATTGCACTTTTTGTCATGCTGTCTTCGGCATATCTGGTAGAGGTAATCGGTGGAGGGTTAGGGCTGGATAGGGATCTGCATTTTGTTCTTGTATTACTACCGCTCAGCTACGGGCCTTTGGGATTATGTATGGTGATGGTGTCGGCATTCAATGCGCTAGATTTAGCCAAGCGGGCATTGGTTGTCTCCTTTATCCGTTTGTTTGTGCTGTTTATACCTGCGATTTACTTGGGGAGTCTGTTTGGCAATATTCAAAGTATTATTATTGCTGCGGCTATAGCAAATACCCTGGCAGGGTTAAGTGCATGGTATTTGATGAGAAAGCAGTGGCAGTCAACAGATAAGACAATGAACTTGATCACTGCGTAATAAGTTAAATTTAAAGGGGTAACCCTCGTTTAATTGAGAATCGATCGGTTATCAGTATCAAACAGCGGGCGCAATCTTGCGCCCGATTAATTCACAAGAGGATTTGAGACAAAGGTGATGAAGAAAAAGCTTCTGGCAACGCTAGCTACCGCAGTTATTGCGCTGACAGTATCATATGGCGCATTGTGCAACGATACCATTCATCTGGCGGCCTATCATGGCGATGAGGCACAGGTTATTGAGCTGCTTAAACTCAACCCGAATCCTGACGAACGAGACTCATATGGTGGAACGGCATTGCATGCAGCGATGTTTCAAGACAATGTGCAAATCGTACAACTGCTGATTGATGCTGGTTATGATGTGAATGCCGTTGGTCCACGTAATGGTTATACACCGCTGCATGATGCAGTATGGGGTAACAATCTACCAGCATTGAAGTTACTGGTTGAAAACGGCGGTGATGTCACGATCAAAGGCCATGATGGCAATACTCCGCTCACGAAAGCTAGAGAAGAGGGTAAACAAGATATTGTCGCGTATTTAGAGTCGCTCTAAACCAATGAAGGGGAGTACTATCCCCATCATTTGATTTAGTGGATATTGAGAAGCTACAGTTAGCTTTGCTTAATGAGCTTGTCGGTTACAAATGGGCGGTTTCTGGCCAGTAACCAAAGCACACCGCCGGTGAGACCCACGACAAACTGAAGGATGCCAAGGTTTTCAATCAGCGAGTCGGGACGGATGGACACCAACACCATGCCTATCGATCCGCAAATCATACCGCAAAACTGAATTAATGCGACAGCCGAGCCCGTGTCGCTGTCTTGCTGGTCAAGCATCAAGTTCGTGCCAGGTACACGCATTGTGATAACCATTAAGGTTGCTGGTGCTGCGATTAGTGCAAATACCAACGGCGATGTATGGCCGATAGTTACTGTTAATACGCCTGCAGTTGCGAGAAGGAAAAAGCACAGGGTGATGATCTTCTGGACTGGAATAAAGCGTGATAGCTTCATATAAATCGTTGGGCCGAATGAAGCGCACAACGCATTGAATGAGAATGCGTAGCTAAATTGTTGTTCGGTAAGCCCAAAACCATTGATATAGATATATGAGCCGGCTGCTAGAAATCCCATCATTGCTATTGGTGTTATTGAGAAAATCACCAGCAGTGCAACGAATCTAGGGTTCTTCATTACGACACCAAGTCTTCCCCACGAGCGTAGGATAGAACCGCTGTACTTAGCTTCAAGCGTCTCTTTATAACAGAAAGCGAGTACAGAGGCGAAGGCACCAAATACTGCCAGTGTAACAAACATCATTCGCCATGAAGCGATCTTCAACAAGAATGCGCCAAGAACAGGAGCGACCATAGGGGCAATAATGACCAGTGACATAATGGTCGCCATGATCTTTTCGCGCTCACGACCATCAAACAGATCTTTAACGATAGCAGTAGCGACTACGGTGACAGCACTACCGGCAAAGGCTTGGATAATGCGTGCGCCGATCAGCTGTTCTATGCTGCCAGCCATTGCACACAAAATACTGGCAATGATGTACCCGCTGATCCCAACAAACAAGATAGGTTTACGACCAAATTTTTCACTCAACGGGCCCCAGAATAACAAGCCAACCGCATAAGTGACGAAATAGCTACTGAGCGTAAGGTTGACCATCGATTGGTCGGTGTTAAATACGTTTACCATTTGCGGCAAAGCAGGCAAATACAAGTCAATCGTCAGCGGGGGGAAAGCGCTGATGATTACGAGGAAAAATAACGTACCGGATTTCCCCAGTATTGGTTGGGATTTTTTCAAATGGATGCTCTCAATAGATGACCGATAAGGCTTTATCAGTCACTTAGGTTGACTGGACGCTTTTGCAGTAGAAGCAAAATTTGGTTGATTATATCAACTATATGATTGTCTTTATTGATTCGAATCAACTTGCTTGGTAATGCGTGTTCCCATCGAGATGCGGAGGTAGTTCGGGTAGCTTTAGTTTTTATAATAAATGGCGTTGTACTCTTCTCGACTGCATTGATACTCAATACCGTTTTTTTCACAGAAATAGGGTGTTTCCATTGAATCCATATCTGAAACAATTAGCCAAAAGAACGCTATTTGTCCGACACCGGCTAAAGCTAACAGTAAAGTTATTGCTATCAATATCTTAGGAAATATACCGCTCATGAAGACCTTTGTTGAAGTGACTAATATAGGTAATGAGCGATGGATAGTATCAGGTATTAAGCACTGACTTCAAACGAGCGAGTTTTGACCTGCATCTTTTTGTCTACAACCCACTCAAATGCGGTTTCGTATTGCATAGGTTTAGCGTAATAGTAGCCTTGTCCTAATTCTATTTGATATTTAGCTGCCAGATCGTGGTGAATATCCTGTTCGATCCCTTCTAAAACGATTGTAAAGTTAAGCTCTCTAGACAATTTGGTTATTGCTCGTATAACGGCGCCTGTTTGTTGTTTAGTAGGGGCATCAAGGGTAAATGATTTATCAATTTTTACTGTGTCGAATTGTTGGCTAAGTAATAAATCGAGCGAGGCATTACCGGTACCGAAATCATCTAACT
>NZ_JACSOF010000174.1:0-13599 GCF_014349205.1 Photobacterium sp. BZF1 | reverse complement strand
GATACCCCACCATCGGAATGACTGTTAGAATGGTAAGATGTACGCCACGATATCATCGCCTGTTCCGATACCCCACCATCGGAATGACTGTTAGAATTGTTAAGTGGGATCGAGCTGCAAACCCGCCTGTTCCGATACCCCACCATCGGAATGACTGTTAGAATATTGATAGCACGGCCTACAGCGCCAGAAGGGTTCCGATACCCCACCATCGGAATGACTGTTAGAATGGTCGCATCGACATCCAACTGAATATCTTCGTTCCGATACCCCACCATCGGAATGACTGTTAGAATATCAACGTTCCAATCACCTGAGTTGGTGAGGTTTTTCCTTACAGCAAAAGGAACTGCTCTGGCGCATCTTGCGGCTTTGGCGTTTTAGCTTCACCATAAAATACATCGATCATTCCAAATTGTTTGTCAGTAAGATAAATAAAGGCTACTTTTGCGTCTTCAGGGATCACCTGCTCAATACGTTTACGCTCAGCATAAGCTGACTCCCTTGTAGCGAAATGCTTTGCATATAGTGAGTTCTGCCACTGTAAAAAATTACGCTTCAGCAAATAATTATGAAACACTTGGTAACCATGACGCCGCTCTGAATTTGTCATTGGGCAGTCGTACACTACAAATATCCACATAGCTCGCCATCCGCTGCTAGTCATAGCTTAGTACCTAGGTATAGGGTAGAGTTAGCCAACTTGCTGCTGCTTTGCTTGGTCGATCTAGTATTCGACCTAATGATGAACAAGTGGCGTCAGCAGCCGTTGCAAGTCTAAATTGTTTTTGCCTTACCTGCAGCGGCTTGTAAATATCCGCCAGCATGGCTTTCTTACTAGTAGGGCTAATCTCACGTTCACAAAGTAACAAGTTTTGAGCTACTGCACGATCAACTACAAAACGGAATGGTTCCATTAAATCATCGACCAAGCACATTGGGTTTTCCTGATTCGCGTGATGTAAACCCCATTCAAGGGCGATAGCACGCCCACATAACCACTTAGCAAGCAGGCTTCTGATGATGGCATAACCAAAATTAAGGTGTTGATTGACTGGTTCGCTGCTATCACGCTTATGACGACGAAATTTTTTTCCAAACAGTGCGGACCAGTATATTCGAGCCGCTTGTGCTTGAATGTGAGTCGAATCGCCGGGTGTTACTTTCAGTATCATCGTAGCTAGCGGTTTCGCTTCTCTGATATTGCTAAGCTTTAAGGTTTCAGCTTGTGAACGAATTTTTGCCTTTACTATTCGTTGCCATAGCCGTGCTCCCAATGGGGATTCTGACAAGGTTAGCAAATTACGTAGTCGCTTTTTATAGTTATGTCTGGAGTTGGGTGGATGCCAATGAGCGAGGGGTAATTGCTGCTTGTCTAAAAAGGTGACAGTTGCTTTGCTTTCAGCCAGTGCTGCCAGCGCACTAGCAGTAATTGTGCTGGTATAGTGCAGTATCAAGCAATCTATGTCCTCTGGTAATACCCGCGCAACAATTTGGCGATATTGCTCGAAGATTATGCAGCTATCCTTTAAGTGTATATAGGTGGGCTGCTCAATGATAATCACCTGATTATGACTCATTTTCGAACCAGATCCTTAAACCTTGTTTTGCCAACTTTCACAGGTGCAGACCGGGTTCCTTTACATCGATTCAATTCTTCCATGCATGATGCTTCTACAGTATCAACAACGAGCATGTTGTTATCAAATGCTGATAGCTGGTGCACCAGCATATCTCGACCATCGAAAGTAACCGTATCTCCAATGAACACACAGCGATCATGAGGTGGTGTCTTCATAGAGTGATATTCAATACAAGTAAGAACTTTGCTCTGGTTTATGTTATCTCTATCGAAAAGTAGGCATGCATTTTTGTCGACTTGCCAAGCATGTTTATGCCACTGGTCATTTTGTTTGGTTTGGATAATGTAAGCACTGGCGGCTTTAGCCTTATATGCACCCGTCATACGATAGCATTGTGCATGCTTAATCAGATTTTGATTTCCATAGCTCGTGTCAACGACACCATACTGACTGTTTTCAGCTGTCCCTTCGACAGTAAACAAAGAAGATATTTGTGCTTTGGTGAGCCCTACTGGCAATCTTGTCTCAGCATCTAGAGGGTATTTAAGTTGGCGACAGCGTGAAGCGATATGTTGATAAAACAACTCACGGGTGCGTTCTGAAACTATTATTTCTAGTTTTTTTTCCAGGTCCTGAATATTCTTCGCGTCAGCAAAAAATCGTACTGGTTTACGATGAGCAAGGTAATCCCCCACAACGGCACAAGGCTCTTCCTTAAAAAATTCTTTTGGTGGATTTTTATCAGGCGTATGATGCAGATTGCAGCCTATCACGAGCTCCTCAGCATCAGCGAGAAAGCTGCTATAGGGTAGCCCAGGTTTAAAGGCCTTCTTAAACAGTGTCGCTTTGCGGTAAGCCTGATATAGACTAGGTGAACTTAGAGCTACAACTAGTGCGTCAATTGCATGGTGCCGGTGATCGACACGTTTATCTATCCGAAGGATCTTACTTTCATTTCCATCATGGTTGAATAGTTTGCTGGATCGCAAGCGCTGTTTTGCTTTAAGGTGTTCCTCAAACTCATCATTAGTAATAAGTGCATTCACATTATTACCGCTTTTGTCGGTAATGACTTTCCAAACTGCTCGACCTTCAGAGATGCGCACCTTGGGAATTACGTCACCCAGCCCCCAGGCATTACGTAATTTGTTGGTGAGGCTGCCTTTAGTGAAAAACAGTTGTATTTTACTGGGACGAAGCCATTGGTTGAGGGCTCTTGCTATCCAACCTGTCGCCTGCATTTGAGCCTTGGCCCAAGTAACACTGTCATCATGCACTTCTGGGCGAACCAAGTCACCTAAAGGCTCAAATGCAAGTAGGTCTGCTTTATGTTTACTATACCAACTTCCAGTGTTAGCCCGAAAATGCTCGATCATGTCATGCAGTGCTTTCATTCGTTGAGCATCAGAGGCAAAAGCTGTCATAGGCCACCGGTCACCTTTGAGTTGATTACAATCACGGTGAGCGAGTGCCAGCTCATGCATTTGCAAACCAATACCAGTTTCACGTTTTGATTGGATATGTTCAAAGTTGGTTTGGCTGCCATTTAGTGCCTCTTCAAACGATATTGGCCGAGGGCAGTATGGGCAGTTAAAACGCTGTTCTTGCCATAATTTGAAACGTTTGATGTTTCTTGGGCTAGCCTGTTCGTTTCTTTCTATCAATGCTCGGCTAGCTGCATTATTTAGCCTTTCATTCGCTTGCTGGCGTTGCTCCCATGCGTCTCGTTGTTTCAGGCTGAAACTAAGTTCTCGAACGGTTTCTATTATGATGCGCTTCGGTTGACCAAACTGGGCTAGCATAGATCTAACGACATACCCAGTTTGTCTCAGCGCTCGGTCTACAACTGGGTTTCCAGTGCGGACAGGTAGCGGATAATCTTTCCATGTAGACCATTTCGTTTTACTTTGTTCAATTAACTCCTCCACATAACGCAGTAAATCGTTGTGGTCTTGTTGTTTTATTGCCTTTAGCTCTTGCCAATGCTCTTCGATCTCTTGTTGCTCAACTCCCTCGCTGCATTCGAATAACTGGTATTTCAGATAGGCTTCAGCATGGCGCTCTGGCTCATCAGGATACATGAGTAGGTAATTTGTGAGGCTAGAGAGCACTTTTGTACAGTAGGAGCCTCGACCACTTTCAAGCCCGCAGTTACGCAAAGTCGGGTTGGGTATCACAGCTATCAGCTGCAAGACAAAGTCCAGTAACCCTTGCCATTCTGAATGATCCTTATAAGCTAATTTTGCATAAGGCTTCGTCTTACTGAGATAATCCCTAACATTTGTAGCGTCGTCTGCTAATTGGTGGAATGTATCGTCAGATAGCAAACGAAGCACTCGGTTCATATTGTTTTGGCTTAAGTGTTGCCATTGAGTTAGCAATCCGAGTTTGTCTAATGCTTTTAGCGTGGTATCGCCAATGCAGGCGCTTGTTTTACTGCGCTCATGGGAGAAATGATATCCACTAAAACCTTCGCTTAGCCCTCTTTGGTCGAGATGCTGCCGTATTTCCGCGTAAGTGATTTTTCCAGATTCGGACAAAGCTTCCGGTGTTTGGAGTAATTGAATGATTGCATCACGCTGAATAGCTGAGAGCTTGACCTTGTTTTTACCAAAAACCCAACGTAAATCTCTGGCTGTTTTACATATTCGATAAGCCTGGTATTCGGATGACGCAACCAGTGCCCTTTGGTGCAGTGCATCAATGCCGCATTGCCCAACAAGTTGTTCCGTTGGTTGAAGTGGATTCTGAAAAAAAAGATGCTTTACCAGAGGTTTAGTTAACCCATTCAACTGGGGATAATGACGGCACTGCACAGCCATTATCTGCCTTACCTCATCCTCATATTGCTCGCGAAGTGCTGCAAGGCCATGCTTCACCAAAAGAGTAGAACAACCTTGCTTATTAAAATGATAAAGAAGTTGTCCGATAGTCGGATTAGAGATTTCTAAATCGTCCAGATGAGTTTGTAAGGCCTGATTTTGCTTACTTACAACTCCATCTGCATTGCTTAATGTCCCTTTGTATCCACGGTGTTTAGCGATACGTAGTAGGACAACACCTAGCTCTGGTAATGAGATTTTCTCTTCTGCTGCCATGGCACGAAGTTTTGGTGTACAACATACTGCGGCCATATCGGTGCTGGTAGTGATATTATTCGCCTCTAGCCATTTCACTAATGAGAGTTTGCGGTACGCACGGCGATCAATCTGCCGACGTTGCTTCTTATGTTGTCGTCTCGTTGCAGTTTTACTTATAAAGCCTGACTTTTCATGGGTATAAGGTGGGCTGAATATTCGCGTACGATCACCTAGAATCCCTACCGGGTTCATGTCCTCGTCAACCGCAACTGCAACTGCAGAGCAAGAAGTCGTACCAATATCAAGACCTAACACATAATCAGTCAAAAAACTTCTCCAGGTCAATTGCAGGTAAACTGTCAGCGCTCACCGGGTGCGACAGTGCACTATTAGATTATTGACGAAAGTCAGCTATATTATAGTTGTTGATAAGTTGTTAGCAGTTATTCCGATGGTGGGGACTATCGGCAATTAGTTGATAGCAAAAAATAAAACTTCTTTGGAAGTTTTTAAGGGTGTGCACCTCGGTACACGCCCTTTTTTAGTGCTTTGCAATGAATTATAAGCCACTAATATTCCGTAGTTTTTCTTACATCACAACATATGCATAACGTAAAGTTAAAAATATAGTGTTACTTTCAATTTTCATAGTACTGGGTGGGAGTAAATATAACTTTTGAAACGGTTCAGACTTGGCTTATAACAAATAAGAATAGCTGTCGCACATCCGACAGATTTATTTAGAGTTGAACAAACCCGAGTTTGTTCTCTTTATTATGTAAATTGCGCTTTGTATTGGGTAGGGCCTTCTAATCAGTGGATATTGAGGGACGAGAATGCCCTTGCTTGATGCCCCTGTGATGTCACACTTTCCTTTAGTTCGTTTAGCATCACTGGGGATATGCTAAAGCCTGAGCTTTCTACGGCCTTGTCTACAATAGCTCTTAAGATCTCAAGTTTTCACAGCAAGTTAACTTCCTTTTTTTAAAAAGGAATTGTTGAGCCTTTCCCAGTAAAATCAGAACTTTGTAATAGTGACTCCAACCTTTATAGATCATCTGTATTGTTGAGTCGTAGGTAAGGTTATAAGTTTTGTAAAAGTGAGTTATTTCGATGTTAGCTTTGGGAAACTCACTGTAGTCAACGAAAGAGTTATCTGTACGACCTTCATCTCTCCCCTTCCAAAGCCTGCCTTCTACACCATTCGGTAAAACTTTATCAATTAGTAGTGAGTAGGAACCGTCTTTTGCTCTGAAGTATGCCGCTACGCAATCTACTTGTTAAGCTTCCTCTCCAGTTCTTGGAATGGTTTCTGGGGCTAACTTTTTATTTAGTACATCGAGTACAATTGAATAGTACTTGTTCCTGACAATATTCTTTAACTTCAATGACTTTACCCCAGATAAGCGCATAATATTGAAGGGTACAAGGATTAGTTATAGTACGTCAATTACGAGTTAATGAAGTGTGATTCAATAGGTCTGAAACAAGAAATGGTCAAATGAGCGTCACCTGTTACCTGGTGCCGCTCTCCTAAGAACCCAGCGTGCAACTTCACAGCACTGCATAATTCAGATAACTTTAACTAATGAAAGCTCTCATCAAAAGGATATGAATATTTGCACTCAACGGAGAAGTGGCACATCCAAGTTACGGACTGTTAGCTGTGAAGGTTCTGGAAATCGGCTTGATAGAAACCTTCAGCTTTCTATTTCCTAGGATTTGAGACTTGAATATAGCAGTCTTCAAGTTGACCAATTGCAAACATATTACTCTAAACTCCATTATACCTAAGGCAAAGTTAATATACCCAAAACCTTGGCTATCCTGTGGTCAGGCAAAATACCAAGCGTTTTGGTTTACCGTTAAGCGCCTTGTTGGTGCCCATTTGCTGTTTCAGACTTTGGGTTTACCGTTGGGTTTTTGAGGCCTTCTTCTTGTAGCAGGTTATTTTTTTGTACCAAACTTATTGACTTATCCATCATTGCTTCAATCGCAGAGTTATCTGTGTCAATGGTCCCTTCTAGCGCAACTGTTAGGCTAGCGATCTCTCCTAGATCATCCCTTGCCCTTAAATAAAGACGCCCCATTTCCCAATCATGGGCTGACTCAAGTTTTGCCAGAGTGTTTAATTGGTTTTGCCATGCCATTTGTTTTTGAATAGCCGCGTTATTAATGCCAGCAAGAAGGTACTGAAGTTCACTCTTTCTTTTGTTGCTTTCGTTGATTACAGCACACTGATAAATAGCGATTCCTGCACTGATGAGGCCAACAAGGGTACCAATAGCACCTATCCAGAATGATGCAGTTGCACTAATTTCCAATTTATTTACTCCTTGTAGTAACTTGTTGCAGCCTATAGCAGGATACTCGCCATTTCTCTCGTTATGAAAGTTATATGCGCCTATTAACGTATCACAACAGCATGCGCCACTTTACATTCAAGTCAATCAACTAGCTGTGATGGCATTAGCAAAAGTATGGAAAATAAAGGCTGAGTGACCTACATAGAGCATTTGGTCTAACTGATTTTGGGGCATAAATGAGTGGGGGCACTGGGATCGATGAGGTTGTGCTGCCCTGTTCAGTTCAATCGCCTTAACCACGTGATTAACATCACAACAACAACTGTCTAATTTGTTTGTGACATTGCTATGATCTCGCGTTCTTCCGTACATTAACTTTCCATACTTGCATACGAACGGAAAGTTCCAGCCCTTGCGTTGGAACCTGCGTTATGTAGACCTAGAGCTTGGCAAACCTGCTTGTAGTACTGAGGGTCAATAGCTGCCCCAAAGTTCCAAGACTCCTCGCCATCGTGCATCGTCAAGTCGCCTGTTAGTGTCGGATATGTAGTCCACAGCTTATTAGCGCGAATCCATGCTGACAACTGTCCGCTCGTTGAAAACCCTTGGCTACGAGCATCTACTATCAGAGCGTTAAGTTCAGAATCACGAGTCTCACGAGCTTTACGAAGAGCCTCTTGCTGAACAGCCGCACGAGCACGTTTTTCTGCTTTAGCTGCTTCATAGGTCTTAATGTTCTCCGCCACTTGATTAATGAACTCGACGTTACCTTCACGAATATCTTGAGGGATATCGGATAGCTTGCTCCACATCTGCCTAACAGCCTCGCCTTTACGAGTGGTCACTGTAATGAACCAGAAGCATAGATCTTCTTGAGGCTTAGTAGTCTTCAATACGGACTCAAACTGCTTAGCCTGTTTGATGTGAAAGAACACTTCTTTAGAACCCATGATAACATCGTGAATGAATTTGCATTCCGAGAAGATGAAACCGAAGCCGCGATCGTCTTTGTAATTTTTGATCTTTCCGAATTTGAGTTGTTGCATAAAAACTAACCTTTAAATTGACTCTGCGAACAGAGGGACTTTAGAGTCACTGTCAGTAACGGATTGACCTGAACGCATAGCCATTTTAACTTCAGCCTGCTTTTTCATGGCCTTCGTCTCATGGTAATCTTGAGCAACAGCTGTTTCAATGAATTCAACCTGCTCCTCAGAATATGCCTCAACAGCTTCTTTTATCTCTTTTAGACCAACATTGAAGAACTCTTTACGACGATTAACCATATTGAGTCGTTTATTGTCGAACTGACGGTGTAGTTCTTTCTCTAAAGAAGGTGCATCTTTTGTATGTATCATCGCATGAACATCAAAGCTAAAGGGTACAGATGCATCGCCAAGTTCTTTGACTCTATCCAATGGTTCTAGTCGACGTGTCATACCAATTTTATAAACATCCTCTCCAAAAGAGCCAATATTGCTTATCACGTACACATGACCTTGTTTGGTTTGCTCAGCCATACTCTGTGCTCGTTTATGCTTTTGCTCGGCTAGTTCCAAGTCTGACTCAAGCTGTGCAATTTGAGCTTCCAATTTAGCTTTAGCCTCTTCACTAGCAGATTCTAATTGTTTCTGTACAGCATTGAGTGCTTTCTGGTAGCGGGCTTCTTCCTTGATAGCTTCTTGCTCTGCTTTCTTAATTTCCGCCTCTATTCTTGCTTCTTCACGCATTTGAGCCTTGATTTCAGCTTGCTCCTCTTTCTCACGTTGTTTTTTCTCTTTGTACTCATGAGTTAGACGGAGCTCCTTGAGTTTTAACTTCAGGTACTCTCTCGAGATAACGATTTTATTGGATTCATTGAGCTTATTGATAGCTTGAAATGCTTTTTCTATGCGGGCTTCCATCTTGACCACATTTTTCCAAGTACAGTTAGCAATGGCGGCTTCACACTCATTATTGAACGCTCTGGCCGTGAGCCGGATACCCCGATTGGTCATTTTACGACCTTCAGCCTTTGAGTCGCCAACCGTCCACTCCGTCGTACAGTAAATAGCCCCACCCATGTCCTTATCACGAAGTAGTTCTTTTTGCTCAGCTTTACACTCACGGATTTCGTCTTTGAAATCTTCTGATGTTTCAAAGTCAAAGTGGGATTCATAAAAGCCTAGTTCGAGTAACTCAACGTCATCGTTATAAATACCCACTTGATAGACGAGAGAGTCAAAGATAGTTTTCTTTTGCTTATATTGGGATTGAAGCTCTTTGATATCCTTGTCAGTTAAAGCATACTTCTGTTCAGCTTCTTTTTGACGTTCAGAAAGTTGCTTTTGTCTTAGTTTGACTTCTTCATCAATGTTGATTATTCCCGCATATTTTTTTCTATAATCAGCGAGTACTTGATTTGTATTGGTTACCTCTTCTTTTGTGGAAGAAAGTTGCTTCTTTGTCGAGTTCAGTTTTGCAATAACAATTATGAGTGCAATGAATAGCAAACCAGCTACAGCAACCAAAGGCATTAGAGGTAGTGTTTCAAATATAGTTTCAGGCATTTTAGCTCCGTATTATTAACCTTCAGAACGCTATGTATATAAAGTTCAACGTTTAATCATATGGCTTTGCACACTGCATTTTAGTGTGCATCATGCAGCTATATAACAACTTTCACCATTTGGGGTACTTCGTGAAAAGTACGGCAATAAAGTCAATTAAATAATCCAGAATTAGCTTCAACTCGTGCTTCACCTTCTTTTTTCATTAGCTCAGAAGCACCGTCCGCCAGAACTCGCGTTGCGTCAGCTTCTGACTGAGTCACGTCATTACGAGCTCTATGGCCCTCAATTGAAACGTCCTGACGCTCAAGATCGCGGTCAATGTACTCATCAGCACGTTGAGCCTTTGCCTTCTTCATAGCTAACTCTGCACGAAGTTCCTCAATCTCAATCATTCGTTTAAGATCTTCGTAATCTTGATCACGCTTCTTATCAGCTAGACGCTCATCTTCAGCACGCATACGCTCAAGTAATTCCAGCTGAGCGGCCTCTGCTTTTTTCTGATTTGCAACAGCTTGGGCCCTCTTACGCTCTTCAGCCTTCTTACGTGCTACAGCTTCTGCACTTCGACGTTTATCAGCCTCTATTTTTGCAGCCAGTTGAGCAGCTTCACGTTTTGCCTTCTCCATAGCTCGTTGCTCAGATAAGCGTTGGGCTTCCTGCTGGTTTTCTACATGAGCAACATTGGCGATCTGCTCTTCAAGCGATAGAGCTTGTACCGGAACGGATAGAACAACGGCTAAGGCAATGACTATTTTCCACATTGCTTACTTCTCCACAGGACAAGTCGTATTCGGCTGTAACCTTGCATCACCACTATCAGTAGAAACCATTACCGCAATACCAGGCTTGAATTGGCATGCCTTGGCAACTTGAATAGCGTTAAGTGTCTTACCATCATGTGCGTAAGTAAGGCTCACACCATCAATAAGAATCTCTTTGTCGACCATTGAGCCAGTAACACCACCAGCGATACCACCAATCGCTGCACCTACGCCGGCCTCACCGCTATTGTCACCAATAAAGCCGCCTGCGATTGCACCAATAAGTGCCCCTGCTTTAGAGGCGTTTTTCTGCCCCTTAGTATTATCAACTTTCACCTTGGCAGGCATGACTGCGATGATATTTACCGTTGTAGCTTCCTGAGTACTATTTACCTCTGATGCGTCATACACATTGGCGCCGTATTGTTCTCCTGTTGATTGACAGCCAGTAAGTAGTACAGTTGCCACGACTGCTGAAGATAGAATTAGCTTTTTCATTGTTGTTTTCTCAAATGTATGAAGGATGGGCCTATTCAGGCCCAATCGAATTTACAGCGCTTTACACTTAGCTTTAAGAGCGAAACCAGATGAACGGCTTGCTTTACGTGAGGCAGCATTAAACTCGCTTTCTTGTTTATTATTTGCGGTGGCCATATTCGTCACCTTAAGAGCAGCAGCTTTCTTGTTAAAGTCCTTTGCATTGTCGCTATCAGCTTTAGCACATGCTAGATAAGTGCCGTGAAGTTCACCTGCTACGGCGTACTCATCAGCCATTGAAGGCGCTGCTGCAACGATTAAAAGAGTTAGAAGTAGTTTTTTCATAAAAGATACCAAGTACGAATTTAAATTAAATAATTACAAAGAAGTTGCTCAGAGTATGTGTGTAAGCTACTTGATTAGAGCTAAAATTCCTGCCTACTGCACGCCCCATTTCTTTGTCTGCAAGCAATATTACACACAGTACGCCACCCCGTAAACATTTTTACGTACTAAATATGTATTAATTTCAAATTAAGCAAACTTTTTTGATATGAGTCAAATTTCGCTTACAAATGAATATTAGCCGATTTGTCTTTAGGTACGTATTTGCTACCCGAAACATTACTGTGCTCTGGAACAAACACGAGTGCTTAACCTAGAGTGTTAACTGCTCCCCCTTCTGGGTTCCGTGGGTGTAACAGATATCACTCTATTGAGCTATACAGAAGGCCCGATGAATGTCTCTGTTATTGCTTTAACATTGGGAGGGGAAACGTGCTATGACTAACTCCACTCTTCAATTAAGCTCAGTGAATAATCATTCGACTTAGGCTTGAAATGATGTTCAATTTCCGTCGTAACTCTCATTAAAACAACACGAATTATCCAGAATTTTATTTCGAATCATAATAAAAAAAGAAACCTATTTAGAGAATTTAAACACCAAGAGAGTAAATTAAAGAAATATATCCTATTTTTTACTTACCCCTTATTTTCACTCAACCACCTCCGTTATATAGGTTTTACACAAGGGCTGAAGACATCTCTTTTCCCGACTATGATAACTATCCAACGAGGACTATATGGGTTACGAAAATAATTGGAAGAAGCGCTTTTTACTTCATTGCGTACAACAAGGTTTAGGGGATTATGGCCCAAAGGCTACTGATGACCGAGAAACACTTCTATATGATCTGAAATCTGCTAAGAAAAATGATTATTATATCACCAATGAAGAGTATGAGATGATTTTCAGTGTTGCTTCATCAAGCATGCAAACTGCGATGATTTTGGCAACTCAAGCTTTATTCCGACTCGATGAAGTGATCAACATCAAGCTCTTTGATCTAACAAGTGAAGGGATTCACATCTATCGTCGTTACTGTACTTTTTATGAAATAGTACTGTGGTCAAACGAACTCCGGAATGCTGTAAATAAATGTACCCAAGGCAAATCAACAAATTCTGACTATCTGATCACTAAAGGCAATGGTGAAAAGCATAATAAATTCAGCTTCTTACTCGAATGGAAAAAAACTTTAAAGAAAGCCCAAAAAATAAGTGGTTTAAAGTTAGATATTTCTTTCCATGCTCTCCGTATAAAAGGAAAGATTGATTCGCAGGGTATGCTTCAAAACAAGATCCAACAAACAACTCATCCTATTCGCTACCGAGAGATTACTAAGGAGGAGTATGACGTAATTTATCATGAAGCAAGTACTCAAATGAGAACAGCAATAGAGTTAGCCTATCGTGGTACACTAAGGGTGAAAGAGATTATCGAACTCCAAGAAACACACCTTACTGACAAAGGGTTTACAGTCCCAAATTACAATTCTAGTTACTTGGTTTTGAAACTGTGGTCAATAGAGCTAAAAAACATCGTACATGACTGTCTGAGTGAATCTACAGTTAAATCGAACTTCTTAATTCACCGTAAGTGTGGTGCACAACATTCTCGTAGCAGTTTTTATTACCAATGGAATACAATGTTGAGAAAAGCTCGAATGAAAAGTGGTTTAGCTTTAGATTTCACATTTCATGATTTACGAAAAAGCGGCATTTTGAAACTAGCCCAAACAACATCTTTTAGTTGTAGTCAATTTATCCATAACGACTCCTCACTATGTAAATTACAACGGCAATGTCATGTCCTCCGCATGCCAGAGTTACCAACTCTTGGTACCCCAATCATTGCATAACCTAAAACACACTTAAACCAAGGCCTATTACTGCCTAATAGGCCTTTTTGATAAGAGCCTATACCTTTTAAACGGACAACACAGCTGCAATTCCTTCCTTGACCTTTTCGTAGCCCTCAACTCCTCCCATAAATTGACAAATTTATAGTTTCTATAAGCTAAGAGACTCATCAACCATAAGGAGTTCTCATGACACAGCATTATGAATACCGTGGAATTAAGTACTACACAGAGTCTCACAACAACTATGTAGCCGTATTCAACGCAGCTACTCATCAGTTTGTTTATCAACTGCATGGTAGTGATTTAAGTGAAGAAGAGGTCTTCTATAAATTTCTCAACCAATATCTAAGGCAAGACTGATCCATTTATTAATCATGTATTTCCTTTTTCCCAAGTCGCTGGTTCTGATCAGCGACTTCATTTTTCCCACCAGCCCTCCCGTACAATCTCTGCTATCAATCTACAATCTATCTAATCGCCCTTGAGGCATTAATGCCGAAGAGCTGATCGGCTGCAAAGCTCAAAATATGATTTCACGGAGACGCATTCCTAAGGCCTGGCCTTCTTTTCATACTCACCGAAGATCATCGGTACCACTAACTTACTCTGGCAGACAAGCCATCAAATCACTCA
>NZ_JACSOF010000173.1:0-13674 GCF_014349205.1 Photobacterium sp. BZF1 | reverse complement strand
TTTCTTGGGCGATGTATTTCATGGCGGGTTGTAATGTCGAAGGCGGGAAGAAAGTTTTCTGTAACTATGCGGCAGGTATCGTGGCCTCTGTAGCTATCATGCTGTTAGGGGGAGCGTTGAGTGGATTGGGTTTCTTTGCTTTCCCTATCGCGGTCTTTGTCGTGGTCATTCCGTGTATTTGCCTTGAGCGTATCCCTCCGTTTGACTTTGTGCCTGCATTGTTTGTCGGGGCCGGTATTTTCTTTGGCTTTATGTCTTATGTACCAGGCGCAACCTTCGCTACGGCGACAGTCACAGAGCTAGTATATTGCGTGGTCGGCCTTGGCTATGGCTGGATGACCGTAACCTTGCGCGGGAAGTACGAGGCTTCATTGCAATCGCCTAAAGAGGACGTTTCAATGGAGCATCCGTCAACGTGAATGAGCACAATTGATTGAATGATAAGGCCACTTCTTGCTGTCTGTCTGCATGAGGTGGCCTTTGATATTTTGGGGAGTAACCCTGAACTTAGAGGGTAATTTTTGAATTAACCCTGCTCAGGCATCAACACAAAATTGCCGACATGTTTCTTCTCGAGAAATTCTTGCTGGGCGGTTGCAATGTCTTCGAGTGGATACGTTTTGGCAAGCAGCGGTTTGATTTCTCCTTTCTCGATATAACTGACCAAGTTCGGGAATACCGGGGCATCCCACGCAGTTGTACCGATAAGGGTGATGTCCTTTAGGTACATATCACGCATATCTAAATCAACGACAGGACCGGCAATGGCACCTGAGGAAACCAGTCGGCCGCCGCGCTTCAACACTTTGAGCATGGTTGGAAATTGCTTGCCCGCCACGTTATCGACCACTAAATCGACACTGTTTTCTCCCAACAAGCTAATAAGGTCGTCATTGCGATCTAGAAGCTGATCGACACCCAGCACTTCCAACTGTGGGTGCTTATCGCGACTGGCAATAGCGATGACTTTCGCACCGCGTCGTTTGGCTAGTTGGATAGCGGCAGAGCCTACCCCGCCGGATGCGCCGGCGATCAACACGGTTTCACCGGTCGTTAAGCTAGCGCGGTGGAGCATGTTCTCTGCCGTGCCATAGGCGCAAGGGATTGTCGCCAATTCGGCATCGCTCCAATCGCTATCAATGGCAAAGGCATGCTCAGCTTTGACCTTGATATATTGGGCAAAGGCGCCGTCAAAGTCTGAGCCTAGCCAGACATTGTCAAACCCTTCTCCCCTTTGGCATGGGCGAAGGATCACACGCTTGCCGACGAGGTGCTGGCTGCCATTATCGGTTGATACGACGGTGCCGCAGCAGTCAGTACCTTGGATCAGTGGGAAAGGGGTTGATTCATTCCATCCGCCATCACTCTTTTGCTCCTGATCAGCACCGGCTTCACCTGACGTGTCGTTGGTTGAGTCGGTGACGGAAGATGAGTACCAGCCAAGGCGGGTGTTGATTTCGGTATTGTTCATACCAGCGGCATGAATTTTTACCAGAACCTCGCCATTGCCTGGGGTGGGTAGGGGCACATCTTTATAAACCAGCTGCTCGTAGCCGCCTTGTCCAACAGTAACAACGGCTTTCATCAATTTAGGTTCCATGTGCTTTTGCTCCTAGCGATAACTCTCAATGTTCTGCCGAATAATTTATCTGAGTTGAGAAATTAGTACATATATATTTTATTTATATGCGAATGGGGAGTAAGGGCTGTTTATTGCTCTATTACACTAATAAATAAGTGTTTTTACAGCGTGATTGGTAAAAGCTGATCTACGGCGCTGTTTCACCGCTCGGGCTGAGCTAAGTTGGATAGGTAAGATCGGTTTCTTCGCCTTGTGGGTTTAGCCTTAAGGAGGGCAGGCTATGGTTCAATCTTTGGGCGTAAAATTACCTTTTGCTATTTCCAAGGAGCGGTTTGGCGGCCTGCTCTTGATCACATCCTGCCTATTGGCCTTTGCTTGGGCAACGCTTCACTTACCGTCATATACGGCATTTAAAAACTTCCCCCTCACCGAGAATGTTTCGTGGCAGCTTTTTGTTAATGACTTTCTGATGGTGTTTTTCTTCTTGATGGTCGGTCTCGAATTGAGTAATGAGGCAAAGAGTGGGGCATTTAGTACGCTTCGAGCAATTTTGTTGCCCTTTGCTTCGGCATGCATGGGATTTCTTTGCCCTGCGGTGATCTATCTGTTTTTGGTGGGTGGAGTTACCTCACCACTTGCTAATGGTTGGGCTATTGTCACCGCAACAGATATCGCACTGGCGCTTGGGTTGCTGTCATTATGTAGCCGCGTGCCTGTAAGCCTCAAAATGTTCCTGCTTGCTGTCGCTATTTTTGATGATGTGCTAGCGATTATCACCATTGCGTTGTTTTATACCGCTACCGTCGAGATGGTCTATGTTGGGCTGTCTTTATTGATGACCACTTTGATATTCATACTGTCCTACCGCCAGGTACAAAGTGCGCTCCTGTATGTGGCGCTAGGCGCAGCCTTATGGTTTGCATTACTGCAAGCCGGTATTCATCCTGTGCTTGCCGGAGTGGTGATTGGGATTGCGTTGAGCCAAAGTGGGTGTGCCATTGACCACAAGACAGAATCGATCTTGCAGTGGGTTGTTACCCTGCTGGTGCTGCCTGTATTTGCTATTTCTAACGCAGGCGTATCGCTCTCTGGTGCGTTTAGTTCTGCCGGCTTAATAGAGCCTATTGCAGCCTATGTCGCCATTGCGATGCTGGTTGGAAAGCCTCTTGGTGTATTTGGGACGGTGTGGCTGGGGGTTAAATTCAAGCTGTTTGAATTGCCGGAAGCGACAAATATGCTAATGGTCTTTGCCATGTCTATTTTTTGCAGTATTGGCTTAACGCTGTCGCTTTTTATTGGTGAGCTTTCTGGCTTGGAGGGAGGGCATTATAAGCTGGGTATAGTATTGGCAGCCTTGGTAGCGAGTATATTCGGTTTGGTGATAATGACCTTTGCAACCAGGCAGAGCAAGGGGATTATTAATACAGGGGCAGAGAATTAAACCTTGCTATGAGGTTTACTGTTTATTAGCAGGGCGAGGTACGCCTCACCCTGCTCGATATCGTTTTCGAACAAATTAATGCAGTCACTATTGCAGCATTATTTACTGCATCAAGCTCTTGGATTTGATCGCCTTTTTTGACAGTTCTTTGGCAAACTCGGCAATATCGGCTTCAATTGTCCGCACAGCTTGCTGCATCTCATCCATATCGATGTTTTTGATTTCCCGCTGCTCCATTACGATGTCGCCATTGACGATGGTGGTGCTGACATTGCCCGGGTTGGCCTGGTACACCAGTGTCGCGTATGGGTTGTAATTTGGCATCATATTCGGCGATTGGGTCTCGACTATGATGATATCGGCTTTCTTGCCCACTTCCAGCGAACCGATTTTATCTTCCATGTGGAGCGCCCTTGCACCACCGATAGTGGATAACTCAATCACTTGCTCCGGGATCATGATGGTACGGTCGTTATGCTTGAGGCGCTGCATGTTGGCGGTGTAGCTCAAGGTACGCCACAGATCGACTTGGTTTGAACTCATCGGCCCGTCAGTGCCTAGCCCCAAACGCAGCCCTTGGCGGTACATTTCCCATGCCGGGGCGATCCCGGTTGCTCCCTTGGCATTGGCCATTGGGTTGTGTGCCACACTGGCATCAGCTTGTTTGATGAGGTCGATGTCATTCTGATCAAGATGGATACCGTGGGCCAGCACCATGCGGTTATCGAGGACACCGATTTCTTTTAGCCATGCCACAGGGCTCAGGAGTTGGTCATTGCCTTCGATTCGCTCTGCCTCATTGCCAAATTCGGCAACATGGATCAGTACTGGCGCATCCAGCTTGGCTGACAGGCGGTTGATTTCCTGCAGTTTCTCTTTAGAAACGGTATATACAGCATGCGGCGCGAAAGCTGGGGTGATCAGCGGATCGTTCTGGTATTGCTCGATAAACTGGGTGGCATAATCAATACCGCCGTATGGCTCCGGCGCATCAACTACTGGGAACTTAATCACGGTTTCACCGAGTACCGCACGCAGGCCGACTTCCTTGGTTGCACGGGCCATATCATCAACATGGTAATACATGTCGGCATAGGTAGTTACACCGCTCTGGGCGAGATCGACTGCGCCGAGCTTAGTTGCCTGATAAATCAAATCACGGCTGAGCTTCTCTTTTTCCAGCGGGAAGAAGTAGGCAAACAGGCGGTTCTCAATACCTTCCTCGCCTAGGCCGCGGAAGGCAATCATAGGCAAGTGGTTATGGGTATTGATCATACCCGGCATGACAATACCCTCCTCGGCATCAATCACTTTTGGTGCTTGGTAACGGCTGAGCAGGCTCTCGTCACCAACAGCGACAATGGTGTCATTTTCAATGACGATAACACCATTTTCGATGACGTCTTTCTGTTCGTTGATAGTCAGTACCTGGCCATTGGTGATGATCAGACTGGCATTGTAATCAGGTTGGACGGCAGTAGAACAACCGGCAAGTAGCAAGGCGGTTGTGATGATAGAAATTGTAGTTTTCATTATGCTCAGTGGACAATTGTGAGAAAGGCGCATGCATTGTAGGTATCATTTTTCCGCTTGGCAATCGTTTGCTTGTTGGTGTTAGCTTCTGCTTCACGAAAAGTGCGATGTTGGTAGGTTGATTGTCAAAAAAGTAATTGTCGTTTAATGACCACCACCATAACTGCTCTGGTTGCTAGTATCACGGCCGTTAATTTTGATGGCAGAAAACTACCCAGAGGTAATTAAGATGAAGAAATCAGCACTTGTTGTCGTAGTGGCCGCCGTCATTACGGGGTGCGCAATAATCACAATAGATTAGGGTGTTACTTTGGTAACATGAGGAAATATCAGTATCTTGGCTAATCTTATTAGCGATAAGCTTCGTATGCTTAGTATCGTAATGGAGGATTGATGATGCTGACTATTTTCTATGATGGTGCTTGCCCATTGTGCGCACAGGAGATGGATGCCCTCAAGCGTTATGACTCAAGCAACGCCATTCAGCTTGAAGATATCCATCAAGATGATTTTACTGAGCGTTTTCCTGAGGTAGATCCGGATGCTGCGATGCAAATCCTGCATGGAGATCTAGAGGGCCAACCCTTGTACGGCCTTGATGTTACTTATCATGCCTGGCGTTTGGTTGGCAAAGAGTGGCGGGTGGCTTTTCTGCGTTGGTGGTGGATCAAACCATTTGTGGATAGGGCTTATTTGTTCTTTGCCAAACATCGCCAGCAAATATCTAGGCTGTTTATCCGTCGCTCCCGCTGTGACAACAACTCTTGCTACAAGTAATTCTATCTCGACATAAACGGCCTAATTCTTTGCCAATCCTTCTCTTCCTTATTGATTGGTGCCGAAATTGAATTCAGCGCCAGCAAGGCTCAGGCATTTGGGGTTGTAAGTCATGGTATCCAGTGCCTGTTTGGGAATGACCGCCCTTGTACCGTCCGTGTAGGCAATCTCCGCCGAATCAATCACTGCGCACACGACAGGTAGTTGTTCTGTTGTCTTTTGTACCCATGTGCTTGGCCACAGAGGATGTGCTCCTCCACCCGGTTTCAAGGTTTGGTTAAAGTGCAAAGCCTTCAAACCACTGTGCTTTTTACTCAGGTCGCCGCTCTGCTCATCAGTTTGTATTACGCCTCCCACTAAAGCCCCTTGCTTGTCATAGGCGCTGACATGAAAAGTCATCGACTGGATTTCTCTCGGTGAGCTGTTGCGCAGGTAAACCCGAAAGCCTGTTCCCCCCGCGCTATTAGTTACGGTAGTGCCGTAGTGGGTAATAGCTATCAGCTTCTGTGGGTCGGCCTCGGCGGCCAGTTCAAACTGGTTTCTCATTTCGCAGCCGGAAAGGAGCAATACCGCAAGGCTTATGCCAAGGGATTTCCCAAGGTTGCGCGAGGGGAGTATCGATAAAATGAAAGGCCGCATAAGATTCAGGCAGTAAGAAAACTAGAACGGCAATATAGCAATAACCCCACCGGATGAAAATTCGGTGGGGTTACTGTTAGGTTTGGGAGCTCTCAGCACTTAGCCTACAGCGATTTTCTCCTCAGTTTGTTGGATATCCACACTGTCATTTTTGAAGTCGATGATGATGGTGTCTGCGCCGGTAAAGATAGCCAGTTTCTGATTGCTACCGAGCTGGTGGTCGATAGGCTGTTTCTCGCAACAAGAGACAATCAGGTGCTCTTGTTGCTGTGGCAAGGCCCACTCTAGGTGGAACATGTGCTCGCTGGCATCGGAGATCACTTCTTCATCGTGGGAAGTGTCATTGTCATAACCGAAGGATAATTGCGGGTTGATTTGGTCATGACTTGGCAAGCTAACTTGATAATTACAGTGTAGTCCTGCGAGGTTAACGTGCTGGCCATCAGCGAATACATCAAGCGGGGAGTGCAACCGCCACCGGACAGCTTGCGCCTCATGCAGCGAGATTTGATCGCAGATAAGTAGTCCTTTGCCATCCACCATCACTAAGGTACGGGTGTATCGACGGGTATCCTCGTAGGCTAGTGCCAGTTCGAGCTGAACCAAACGCCAACCCATGCCTTGCTCGTGGCGCAGTACTTTTGCAATCGCTGCTTCGTTATCAAGGATTTGGCCATTCCCTTTTTCTTTACCGCCAAATAGTGGCAAGTTATGGGCCTGTGTGGTGCGGGTCCATTGGCTGTGGTGGCCACTGCCAAAACGATATCCGTAGCTGCCGCTTGGTGTCAGGATGCTTTCGCCATTATCAAACAAGGCGATATTTCCCTGATCCGCATGGCGGTGGGAGCTATTGCCAAATTGGCTGGCCCGGTAGTATAGCACCAGTTCATTAGTCTGCATTTTGCCAAGCCCGGCAAAGCCATAGTATTGGCTATATAGCGTTTCTTCGTTATTTAAGTCTACGTTTTCTATGCCTTTTACCGGAGATGTATTTGCTGAGTCTTTATTCTCAGCAAAAGCCAATTGCTTAACTGTAGGGACGACATCAAGCAAGTGCAGGTGGAACACATCGATTTTTGCCTCTAGCTGCTGGCAAGTTGCGCGGGCATGTTCGTCACCGAAACGCTCGGCGTAGATCCGCAATGGGTTCTGGGCAAAAAAGCCCGGCCACTCGCGGCCATCACGCTTGCACCAGAAACCATCACCGAACGGGTGGATGTCTTGCTCGGGTGCCACAAAGTCCATCGCAAACTGGCAGTAGTTTTTGTAAAACGGGTGGTCATAGAAAGAGAACCCGCTTAGCCGTTCAACCGAAAGGAAAAAAGGGTGGTGCCACTTGCTGTAAGACGATGAGTAGAATGGCCCTTCCGCCCAGCTGCCGTCTGCGCCGCCATAAAATGGCAATACACTCTGGTAGATCATCAGGGCGTAATTGAGCCAGCGCTCGCACACCTGCTCATCATATTCTTTATGGAGTGCCAGTGCTGCAATCCCAAGGTAAGCAGGCAAACGGGAAGTGTGTGAATGGCCCGGGAACTGCTTGAACTGATCTTGCTCTAGGCGTTGTTCCATTTGATAGGCGATACGAACCAGCATTGGCCTGATAAAGTCTTTTTCGCTGTCGGTTAGCAGCGGTGCAAGCCAGTGATAGGCGAGATACAGGTTACGGGCTAGGGATAGGCCGACCTCGTCGCCCCAGGTGCAAGGGCGCAAAAGTGAAGCCGGGCCTTCCGGACTCCATTCTGCCAGTCGTAGCATCAGTTGTACGGCTAACTCGCCGCTTTCTTTCTCGTCCCAGATTTTGTAGAGCAGGGTTAGGGCCATCAGGTCGCGGTCAATCCAGTTGCGCACGTTAGCAATAGCGGTGCGTTTGCCTTCTTCCTGCCCTCGGCGGTAATGCGTCGGGTAGCTGATAGCATCAATATCTACTAGCTTCGCTGTGTTTTTGAACTTCTGATAAGACTGTGCTGAAAAGTCACGAACGTTCGGGATATCCTGGTCAAAATACATCAAGAACTGTTGGTGTTCGCTGCATAGCTTGAACAGCTCCTTGGCGCTTGGCGGCAGGTATTTCTCAGTTTGGCTGTCAATGGCAAACGTCATCCACTGCGAGGTGTTGTTGTCGGTGTCTTGTACCCGCCAGCGGTATTGTCCTGAAGAGAGTAGAAATGGCAGACGAAATGGCGAGCTGACATTTTCCCAGCGCCACTGTAGTTGTTTTTCGACATGCTCCAGTTCGATGCTGTAGGTGTCTTGGTAGTCCGACTGTGGCCAGTTGAAACTCGGTGGGTTAACCCGAGCTGGTTTGTTTTGCTCCGGGGTCACAAATTTCTGGAAGTCATGGGTTCGGCGTAGAGACAACATATTACACCTCCTTGTTATACCAAATATATTCGCCGCTTTGCGGGTTGATCTCCCCGATCTGCTTGGCAGGTGAGCCTGCCACTATCGCATGCGGGGCAACATTGCAGGTAACGACTGCATTGGCGCAGACCAAGGCCGCTTTGCCCACGGTAACCCCGGGTGTGATCACGACACCGGATGTCAGCCACACGCCGTCTTCGATAACAACTTTGCCTTTTTCCAGGCAGCTGCGGTCGCTGAAGTGACCGGTAGTCGGGTCGAACAGATGGTTAGATGCCACGATAGAAACGTGAGGGCCAATCAACACATTCTCGCCGATGGAGACGTCGCCGTTGATGTAGCTGTATAGGCCGACATAACTGTTTTTGGCAATCTGGTTGTCGCCGATGCGGACGATAGCGCCTGGGGCAATGCGGACCCCTTCGTTTTGGAATCCGAGGATTTGGGCGCGGGTATTGTCATCCTCGAAGTTGTTGCTTTGGGTGGTATAGAGCGTGAATTTTTTGAATTCTTCTTCGCTGAGTTCGCCCCCAAAACGTTTTTGTACTGACATGATTGTCTCCCGAAAAGAGATAGGAGCAAGGTGCTCCTATCTCTGGTAGTTCAAAATAACTGGTTGTTCAAAATGCTATTTATTAAAAATATACTTTGGTAAATCGCTTAGTTGGTTGCCAACTCGGCACTGGTTACTTCACTCAGCTTGCGCTTGGAGCGCAGCAGTAGGAAGCCGATAAAGCCGACAATCGAGGCAACCACAACAAACAGCGCACGGCCCCACAATGGGTTAGGCACTAGGGCCAGCGAGGCGAGGAATACCGCTGCAGTTAGCAGCATCTTGCCCAGCATATCGTGTTGTTTGTTATCCATGCGAATGCTCGCTTCTGTATCTTCAACCACCACTTCAGTATCGATGTTGTTGAAGAACTTGTTGATTTCCGCTGCACGCTCCGGAGATGGCTCTTTGTAGAAGAAGCGCGATAGGACAAAGAACGGCAGGGTAATAGACATATGGCCGATAACACCCAGAGTGACAGACTTCATTTCGGCAAACTCACGGGCACTGATTGGTGCATCTAGGCCCAGAACCGCTTCAATGGTTTGCGGGGTGATACCGAAGGCGATGATGGCTGACACGCCCATACCGACAAGGATTGTGCCCCAGCCAGCCCAGTCAGGTGTTTTACGGATGAAGAAACACATGATGGAAGGAATCAGTACCGGGAAGCCAACCAGCGTACCGACCAACATCATCAGGTCAAACAGGCCAAACTCTTTAAGCGAAGTTAGGAACAGGCCGGTTACGATGATCACCACACCGAATACCGCAGTGAGGATCTTACTGGCCATCATCAGGTGTTTTTCAGAGAAGTCTTTACAGAAGTAAGGTTCGTAAACACTTTTTAGGATGATACCGGCGTTACGGTTCAGGGCAGAGTCCATTGAAGACATAGTGGCTGCGAACATGGCCGCCAGCATTAGGCCAACCATACCAACGGGCATTTCACGGCTGACAAAGATGTAGTAAGTCGCATCGGCTACCTTGTCGCCCAGACCTTCCAAGCCCCAAGTCGCCACATCTGGGTAGTTACCGGCAACAAACCATGCAGGCAGGAACCAGATCATAGGACCAAGGATCATCAGTGAGCAGGCAAGAAGGGCTGCTTTGCGGGCGTTCTTGGTATCTTTCGAGGCAATGAAGCGGTAAGAGTCAACCATGTTGTTGGTGCTGAAGAACTGTTTGATGAAGATACAGATAAACCAACCAACAAATAGGTGGGTGTAGCTGTAGCCGTCACCGATAAGCTGCTGGGTTGGTAGGCCAACTTCCATTAGGTTACCGACACCGCCCGATTTCCAAATCGCCACCATGGCAGCCACGAAAGTCATCACGGTAATGATGATCATCTGCATGAAGTCCGAAGCGATAACCGCCCAACTACCACCGACTAGCGACATGAAAAGAACAACTAGGCCAGCCCCAATGATGGTTTGCTCAAGTGGTACGCCGACAACGGCACTGGTAAAGACAGCAAGACCGTTTAGCCAGATAGCTGCCTGCAGGACGCTAAGTGGCACGTTGGCCCAGGTGAAAACCTGCTCGTTCACTTTACCCAAACGAAGTCTGACACCTTGCAGTGGGCTGATCACACGCATTTGGCGAGCTTTGGCGGCAAAGAAGAGGTAGTTACAGAAGTAGCCGAGGGCGTTGGCAATAAAGACCACACCCACTGACATGCCGCTAGTTAGCGCTTTGCCCATCAGGCCGGTAAAGGTCATGGCACTCAGTGCCATCATGAATGCACTGGAGCCAACCATCCACCATAGCATCCGGCCGCCCCCGCGGAAGTATTCACTGGTATTGGCGGCTGCTGAGCGGAAGACCCAGCCGAGGCTCATCAAAAAGATGAAGTACACGAGTACGACAAGAATATCGATATCCATATTTGTAGGTTCCTATTGTGATAGGGCAAAGGTGTTATAAGGCAACGTTGAGATGTCTCATCCCTTTTGTAGTTGTTTTGGTGCAAGTAACCATGCGGGTAAAAAGCATGAGACCTGATACACGTTTCACTATAGAGACCCTTATCAACCCATGGAAATGATATTAATGTATAACAATAATACAAATGGCGAATGGGCAGTCGGATGGATATAAAAACACTCAGAACTTTCATAACCGTGGCGAAATTGAAGAATTTTTCCGCTGCAGCGCGGGAGCTGCATACAGTGCAGCCGACGGTGTCGCGTCATGTGTCCGAGCTGGAAAATGAACTGGGTGTGAAGCTGTTTCAACGGACGACCCATCAGGTTGAAATGACTCAAGCGGGGGAAGTACTGCTGCCTGAAGCGCTGAATATTATTGCCAATGACCAGCGGGTAAAGTCGCTGGTGGGACAGTCTACCGAGCTAGGGGAATGCCAGATCAATATCGGTTATCTGGCGACGGCCTGCTCGTTCTTTTTGCCGACGCTGCTGAGCAACTTCATGGCGACCAACCCCAACACCCACGCCAACCTTTTCGAGATGGCGGCTGATGAGCAGTACCAGGCATTAACCGAGAACAAGATCGATATCGCATTTTCCCGCCGCCAGCCCAAGTTGGATGGCAACCAGTTTATGGTCGAGAAGATCTACTCCGACCGGCTTATGGCGATTTTGCCGCTCAACCACCCGCTGGCTGCTCGCAAGGCCCTGGCCCTGAGCGAGCTTCGGAACGAACGTTTTATCTTGTTCAGGCCCAACGAGTGGACCGAGATGTATGAGCATGTCTTGCTGCTTTGCCAGGAAAATGGCTTCTCACCCAATATCACCTGTCATCCGGATAATATGCGCCATTTGGTGACCTCTGTCTCTTCGGGATTGGGGATCTCCATTGCTCCCAAGTGCATCAAGTTTATTGCTCAGGATAACTGTGTCTGTGTGTCAATAGATGAAGTGAACTTGGTCTTGCCGCTCTATATGTATTACAAGCGCGAAGGGCTTGCGCCGCAACTGTCAGAGTTGGTCAAAGCGTGTCTAAACAAAGCGCCGGATATTCAATCTATGCTGCAAAGCTAATGTCCTAACAATAAAAAAACAGGCTTACCTCTCGGTAAGCCTGTTTGTCATCCAAATGTGGAGCAATTGGAATTCGATAGAGTCAATGGATTAAGCGCTAGCCTCAGCTTCAGTAGCAGCTGTAGCCGGTACTTTCTTGCCAAGTTTCTTCGCCATAGCCTCTTCCATTTTCTCCAAGCTGACGCCTTTGGTTTCTGGTACATATTTCACGACCACAAACATACAGATTAGCGACAGGGCAGCGAACAACCAGAAGCTGAATGCGCCGTTGAAGTTCTCTTTCAGGAAGGCATTTTCGTTCAGCATTGGGAACGACTGGGTCACTAGGAAGCCGGTGAACCATTGCGCACCTACCGCGATAGCCATCGCACGGGAGCGGATGCTGTTCGGGAAGATTTCAGAAATCATAGTCCAGCAAGCACAGCCCCAAGAAGTTGCGTACGAAACAACGTATAGACACAGAGCGAATAGGGCAGCGTAGCCTTCAGTGCCTGTGTAGAGGACGAAGCCAACTACTGTCATACCAACGGCACAGCCGAAAGTACCGTATTTCATCAGTGGTAGACGGCCAACTTTATCAATCAGGTACATACCCAGTGCATTACCCAGGATGAACACGATGCCGACGAATGTGGTCTGGAACAGTGCATTCTCTGTGCTGCCTGTGATTGGGCGTAGGATTTCCGGCGTGTAGTACATGATGACGTTGATACCGGTCAGCTGCTGGGCTGCGGCAACGAAGGTACCGATCACCAAAATAGCGAACAGCAGTGGTGAACGCAGGCTAACTTGTTTTTTGCCTGGTTGATTGGAGTCAGCCAGTGAACTCTGGATCTCGCCGATCAGCTGGTCAGCATGTTTCGGATTAGAGATGCGCGATAGGGTATCTTTGGCTTCAGAAAGTTTGCCTTTTAGTACCAACCAACGTGGTGACTCAGGGATAAGGAACAATAGACCGGCAAACAGCGCAGCAGGAATAATTTCAGAACCCAGCATCCAACGCCAGCCCATATCAACCAACCATGTTTCACTCATACCTTTTGCAATCAGGTAGTTAACATAGAAAACACCAGTTTGGCCGACAACAGCAGATTGCTGGAACATACTCACGGCACGCCCACGGAAGTCTTTCGGTGCCACTTCCGACATGTACATTGGCGAAACCACACAGGCCAAGCCCACAGCCACACCACCAACGATGCGGAGCATAACGTAGAAAGTAAAGGTGGTTGCCAGCGCAGAACCGATGGCGGAGATCATGAAGAGGATAGCGGCAATGAAGAGGGTTTTACGACGTCCGTATTTTAGAGCGGACCAACCGGCGCTGACGGCACCGATAATACTACCTAGAACAACACTTGATACAGCCCAACCGGTTTGTGCTGGGGTTAAGCCAAAGTGCTCTCTGATAGGACCAATAGCGCCTGAAATAACAGCGGTATCGTAACCTAATAAAATTCCCCCTAGGGCTGCGATACAACAAATTCGAATAATGTAAGCAAAATTATGTTTTCGGGCTTCTGCCGCGGTTGTGGGTGACATGTGTTGCTCCTTGATTTATTCCCCTTCTCTCACTCAACCATCGAATAAGCATGAGCTGGGTAGCGGTCCGATACGCTCATTACTGTAGGGCATAGGTATCGGCTGTTTAATTCACCCTTTTATCTGTAGTAGTTATATGTTGCTTTGAAAATTTTTTTTCATAAGGTGATGGTTTTATCATATGGAGTTGATCTTGATTCGACCATACCCAAAGTGGGTTTTTATTCGTAAATGATAT
>NZ_JACSOF010000172.1:0-13691 GCF_014349205.1 Photobacterium sp. BZF1 | reverse complement strand
GTTTATTAATGACTTTTTTGTTTTGCTGTGCGGTTTTAGACTTTTCGGTTGAACTCGCTAATATATGCTTTGCCTTTATGTTTATTAATTTTATATTTGTCATAATTGTTACTCTACTTCAATAATTTAATCGAAAGGCGCTTTACAATAACGTAAAAATCAGATGGAGGGGTGGATGCAAAGTCAAGTGACGAAATATTCAGGCAAAGTACTTGAATACTATTCTTTGGATAGTAAGTCCTCCTCTAGCTTTCCTACGGTGGTATTTATCCACGGTATATTAAGTAGCGGTCGGCTATTCACTCACCAGTTAATGCCATTGATTGCTAATAGTGGCTTCTCTTCTTATTCCCTTACTCTACGTGGTCATGGTAACCATCAGGCAAAATACTCCTCTTCTCCTTTTCAAGATCACGTTAGCGATGTGGTGGCTTTTGTCGATTTTGTGCATCAGCAAGAAAAAAAGCCTGTTGTGCTTGTCGGCTATTCACTGGGTGGTTTGATTGTCCAGCATGCCTGCCAACATGAGACGTTGAAAGGGAAATTAGCCGGTGTTGCTTTGTTGGCATCGGTTCCCCCGCAAGGTTTCAGCCAACTGAACCAAACCATGTTGCTCGAAAACCCAGCGCTGGCGATGGTACTCGGTCAGGTCATGGCGATGCCGAATATGGCGCTGCTCAACCCCTATTACCAGCACGTTATGATTGACGCGTTGTTTGCCAGTAAGCCCAACCAGCAGCAACTAGCTATGTTGATGTCAGAGTTGAAAGCCGAAGATCTTCGGCTGTTTATTGAATCCCACACAATCGATGATAATGCCCAACTGAGTCTGCCTGTTACGGTGATCGGCGCGAAAGAAGACAAGCTGGTTCCTGTCTCTTTGGTTGAGGCCTCCGCAGAATATTACGGGGTCGACCCTGTGTTCTTCAGCCCTATGGGCCATGCCATGCCGCTAGAGAAAGAAGCCGATCAACTGGCATTATATTTAGCCAAATGGTGTAGAACACTATGATGCTATTGGCTATTGGCTATTGGCTATTGGCTATTGGCTATTGGCTATTGGCTATTGGCTATTTGTATTAACTCCTTTTTAATCTCATTCCACAGCCTCTTATCAGAGTCTGGTAACTTCCTGATTTACATTAATGTGAGCTCGGTATTGCCGTTTTTTTGATCTAAAACAACCAATCCCTCCAATACCCCTTTGTGGGTATCCAACGTATTCATAATCGGCATAAATTGGTTAATAACCACTATAAAAGTAAGTGTAAATATCTGCACCCTACTGCGAGAAATGACACTTACTGTTTTGGGATGGATTCGGTGGTGTGCCTTAAAGGGGGGCTTTGTTGTGAGTGAGTTCCATGTCTGCAGCTTGATTGTTTACGTCGTAGCTGAGCAGCTTGAATCAATAAAAAAGACCATAGAGAGCTTACCGGGGGCTGAAGTGCCGATTTTTGGTGAATCAGGGAAATTGGTTGTCGTGCTTGAGGGCGAGCAAAAAAACGACATCGTTGGTCACTTTGACTATATCAAGCAGTTGCCTGGGGTACTCGATACCACGCTGGTTTACCACCAAATGGAAGAACAATCTGAGCTAAAGGAAGCGTAACATGACAGTTACTAGACGTAGTTTCTTAAAGGCCAATGCAGCCATTGCTGCCGCCAGTGCAGCAGGGTTAACCATACCTGTGTCGGTGGCCAATGCCGCTGATGGTGATCAGGAAGTGAAGTGGGATAAAGCCCCATGCCGCTTCTGTGGGACAGGCTGTAGTGTGCTGGTGGGGACCAAAAATGGTCGTGTGGTAGCATCGCAGGGGGACCCTGATGCGCCGGTCAATAAGGGCCTCAACTGTATCAAAGGCTACTTCTTGCCTAAGATCATGTATGGGGAAGATCGCCTGACCCAACCGTTATTGCGTAAGAGAGACGGTAAGTATCACAAGGAAGGGGAATTCACCCCAGTTAGTTGGGATGAAGCTTTCGATGTGATGGCCGACAAGTTCAAGCAGGCACTGAAAGACAAAGGTCCTTCTGCCGTTGGCATGTTTGGTTCTGGTCAGTGGACAGTCTGGGAAGGCTATGCCGCTGCGAAATTGTACAAAGCGGGTTTCCGCTCCAATAATATTGACCCGAACGCCCGCCACTGTATGGCGTCTGCGGTCGTTGGGTTTGGCCGTACCTTCGGTATGGATGAGCCTATGGGTAGCTATGACGATCTCGAACATGCCGATGCTTTCGTGCTTTGGGGATCTAACATGGCTGAGATGCACCCAATATTGTGGACACGCCTGACCGACCGCCGTTTGTCATCCGACAAGGTGAAAGTTGCTGTGCTGTCGACTTTTACCCACCGCAGCTATGAATTGGCCGACAACCCAATCATCTTCAAGCCACAGACCGATTTGGCTATCCTCAACTTTGTTGCCCACTACATTATCTCTAATGACAAGGTCAACAAGGACTTCATGGACAAGCATGTCAACATCCGCAAGGGTGTGACAGATATTGGCTACGGTCTGCGTCCGACCCACCCATTGGAAAAAGCCGCCAAGAATCCGGGGTGCGGTGATTCGGCACCAATGAGTTTCGAAGACTACGCCAAGTTCGTCTCGACCTATACCGCGGAATATACCTCTGAATTAACAGGGGTGCCGGTTGACCAACTTAACGAGTTGGCCGAAATGTACGCCAACCCAGAAACCAAGGTGGTGTCTTACTGGACCATGGGCTTTAACCAGCATACCCGTGGTGTGTGGGCCAATAACCTGATTTATAACATCCACCTGCTGACCGGCAAGATCTCCAAGCCAGGTTGTGGCCCGTTTTCGCTGACCGGACAGCCATCTGCCTGTGGTACGGCGCGTGAAGTGGGGACCTTTGCCCACCGTTTGCCAGCCGATATGGTAGTGATGAATCCGAAGCACCGTGAAATGTGCGAAACCCATTGGAATATCCCTGAAGGCACGATTCCTCCGAAGCCGGGTTACCACGCGATTTTGCAAGACCGGATGCTCAAAGACCGCAAGCTCAATGCCTACTGGGTGATGTGTAACAACAACATGCAGGCTGGTCCGAACATTAACGAGGAACGCCTACCGGGCTACCGCGATCCGGCTAACTTCATTGTCACTTCTGATCCTTATCCAACCGTAACCGCAATGGCATCGGACTTGATTTTGCCGACAGCGATGTGGGTTGAAAAAGAAGGGGCCTACGGTAATGCCGAGCGCCGTACCCAGTTCTGGCACCAGCAGATCAGTGCGCCGGGTGAAGCGAAATCTGATTTGTGGCAGCTGATGGAATTCTCCAAGCGCTTCAAGGTTGAGGAAGTGTGGCCACAAGAGTTGATCGCCAAGAAGCCAGAGCTCAAAGGCAAAACCTTATTCGAAGTGCTGTTCAAAAACGGTAAGGCCGATAAGTACAGCTTGGATGAAATCGCCGCTGATCGACTCAATGATGAGTCCCGTGATTTTGGCTTCTATGTCCAGAAAGGCTTGTTCGAAGAGTATGCCTATTTTGGACGGGGCCATGCTCATGATTTGGCTCCGTTTGATATGTACCACCAATCCCGTGGCCTGCGTTGGCCTGTGGTTGATGGCAAGGAGACGGTATGGCGTTACTCCGAGGGGTATGACCCTTATGTGAAGAAGGGTGAAGAGTTCGCTTTCTACGGCAAGCCGGATAAGAAAGCGGTGATTTTTGCCCTGCCATATGAGCCGCCAGCAGAGTCTCCGGATAACGAGTATGACCTGTGGCTATCAACTGGGCGGGTACTGGAACATTGGCATACCGGTTCAATGACCCGTCGTGTGCCGGAACTCTACCGTTCATTCCCTGATGCTGTGCTCTACATGCACCCGCTCGATGCCAGAGAGCGCGGGCTGCGTCGGGGCGATGCAGTAAAAATTGTTTCCCGCCGCGGTGAGGTACTCACCCATGTGGAAACTCGCGGGCGTAACCGGGTACCGCAAGGCTTGGTGTATATGCCTTTCTTTGATGCCGGGCAACTGACCAACAAACTCACGCTTGATGCAACCGATCCCATTTCGAAAGAAACGGACTTCAAGAAATGTGCAGTGAAGGTGGTTAAAGCCTAACTATCGGAAACAGACTAATGAAGCGTTCACCTCTCAAATCATCGGAAAGCCGCCGCCGTTTCCTTCGGGATGCCGCACGGACGGCAGTGGGTGTGGGAGCGGCAGCGACCGTACTCGGACTACAGAGCAAACAGAGTAAGGCTGACAGCAGTGGTGTGCCGATAAGGCCACCCGGTGCGTTGCCTGAACCTGAGTTTTTGCAGGCTTGCTTGCGCTGTGGGTTATGTGTTCAGGCGTGTCCTTACGATACCTTGAAGCTGGCAAGCTTGTTGTCGCCAGTAGCTTCGGGGACACCGTATTTTACCGCCCGGACAATACCGTGTGAGATGTGTGAAGACATTCCCTGTGTGGAAGCCTGCCCGAGTGGTGCGTTGGATCATGGCCTGACTGATATCGATGATGCCCGGATGGGCACGGCGGTATTGATTGACCATGAAACCTGCCTCAACTGGTTGGGCTTACGCTGCGATGTTTGCCACCGTGTCTGCCCATTGATTGATGAAGCGATCACCCTTGAGCCAATCCGTAACCAACGTACCGGCTACCATGCCAAATTTATCCCGACGGTGCATTCCGATGTCTGTACCGGCTGTGGTAAATGCGAGCAAGCCTGTGTGCTGGACGAAGCGGCGATCAAGGTTGTGCCGACGGTATTGGCCAAAGGCGAGCTTGGTCACCACTATCGCTTGGGTTGGGAAGAGAAGGCCAAGAAAGGGGAAAGTTTGATCCCTGAGGATCTGACCTTGCCTGCCCATAAGCCTGGTAACAGTGGAGGAGGTCAGTAATGGCTAAGCATTTGGCAAAAGATGCCGGCAAGGCGGCAACCGCCTCGCTGGGCTGGTGGAAAGCCCACCGCTTCTTGCTCCTGCGCCGCAGCTGTCAGTTGTTGATCATCGCTTTGTTTATGATCGGCCCGACACTGGGTGTACTGCGTGGCAACCTGTCGGCAAGTACTTTGTTTGACACCGTGCCACTGACCGACCCGTTGATCTTGTTGCAAACCATTGCCGCAGGTCACTGGCCTGAGTTGGCTGCCCTGCTTGGCGGTGCCATTGTGGCGGGTTTCTATGCCCTGCTGGCCCCTCGGGTGTTCTGCGCCTGGGTGTGTCCACTCAATATGGTGACGGACTTGGCCGCTTGGCTAAGGCGAAAGCTTGGGATCAATCTTAGTTACCGCTGGCCGTCCAGCCTGCGTTACTGGTTGTTGCCAGTACTGCTTATTGGCAGTGCGGTGTCAGGCACCGTGTTGTGGAGCTGGATTGACCCTGTTGCGGCACTGCACCGAGGCTTGGTGTTCGGTATGGGGGCGGGTTGGGTATTGATCTTACTGGTGTTCTTGCTGGACCTGGTATTGGTCGAGCATGGCTGGTGTGGTCATTTATGCCCGCTTGGTGCGACCTATGGGGTGATTGGCCGCAAGAGCCTGGTACGAATCACCGCGACTAACCGCGAAGCCTGCAACAAGTGCATGGATTGCTTCAACGTGTGTCCCGAGCCAGAAGTGCTGAGGCAACCGCTCAAAGGTGGGGATCGCAAGGTGATGAGTCAGGAGTGTATCAGTTGTGGACGCTGTATTGATGTCTGTTCCGAGGAAGTATTGGAATTTAAAATAAGAATTGGAGCCAATAAAAATGAAGGGTAAGTATGTTGTGTCTGCGCTGCTGGCGGCTGTCGTGAGCCTAGCAGCATTTGCAGAGGTTACCTCGTTACGTGGCGCGCAGGAAATAGGGGATACCAATGCTGTTGCGCCCATCAAGCCGGTGCCAAAAATGCAAGATAAGCTGGCCTTGGAATTTGTTCATCAACCGCCATTGATCCCGCACTCAACGGAAATGGTGCAGATCAACCCAAGCAACAATGGCTGTTTACAATGCCATGATGTCGATAAGTACCGCAGGACTGGCGCGCCAAGGGTGAGTCCAACGCACTACATGGATAGTAACAACAAGATCCTAAGTGACGTCGCCCCTCGCCGTTATTTCTGTTTACAGTGCCATGTATCGCAGTCCGATGCCGCGCCGCTGGTGGAAAACACCTTTAAACCGGCTGGTAAATTCGGCCAATAGGAGGGGCTATGGAGAGTCAACGACCTGGGATTATCCGGCGTTTTTGGCAGTGGTTCAGAAAGCCCAGCCACTTTGCGATTGGCACCGTCCTGACCGTAGGTGTGGTTGCAGGTGTCATCCTGTGGGGCGGGTTTAACACTGCAATGGAGTACAGCAACACGGAAAGCTTCTGTATCGGTTGTCATGAAATGGAGAACAACGTTTACCAAGAGTATGTTGGGACCGTTCACTACAACAACAGCAGTGGCGTCAGGGCGACCTGTCCGGATTGTCACGTACCCAAAGAGTGGGCACCGAAAATGGTGCGTAAGATCCAAGCTTCGAAAGAGCTGTATGCCAAAGTATTGGGGATAGTCGATACACCGCAAAAGTTTGAGGATCACCGGTTCGAAATGGCATCCCGCGAGTGGGATCGCATGAAGGCCAATGATTCCCAAGAGTGCCGGAACTGCCATAACTTTGAATATATGGACTTCAGTACCCAGAAGTCAGTTGCTGCAGGTATTCATAGCCGCGCTATCGAAGACGGCAATACCTGTATTGATTGTCATAAGGGTATCGCCCACCAACTACCGAAAGGTCATAAGATAGAAAGTGCAATCTAACGACGTGTGATTGCGATAAAACCAATCCCCGGTGGAGCTATCTGCTGGGGATTTTTTTGTTCTGCGCCTACTCTATTACAGGAAAAAGATCATAAGTTGAAACAATCTTACTGCCATGCAGTACACTGAAATTTCATATGATGTGTTAGTAAACCGTTAGTGAGTTTTTGGCAAACCGATATGAAATCAACTTCTTCGACCACAGATATCATCCTGACTTCCACCATGAACATCTGGCCTTTCATAGATTACTGTGAAAAAAAGGGCTTTGATTGGCAGGCGGTCGCCGAGGAGTGTGAGCTGCCGGTTGAAATGATGGACAAGAAGCATTGGTTGCCGACCAAAGATATTATGTTGTTTTTGTACGGGTTAGAGAGACGCTATGGCTATCTGGTTGGGATTGAAATTGGCCGCTTTGTTACCGTCAAGCAACTTTCACCTGAGTTGGATAGCAAGGTCCAGCAGTGCGGCAGCCTCTCTGAAGGTATTCAGCTATTGGTTTCAGAAATGCCCAAGCTCAACAACCATGTGATTGTCTGGACAGAGATGCTCGATGACAAATGGTGGTTGTGCCATCGCAGTGCCTTCCGTGATTCGACCCCCGGGTTTGAACAGGCTGAATGGTTTCGAACACTGGCAATGATTAATTTCTGCCGCCGCTTCATCGATGGCTATTGGCAGCCGGAACAAGCCAAACTGGTGTCGTCAGATACTAACGCAGACAAGCTCCCTGTTTCGTTTACCAAGACCCAGATTGCGTTTGGACAAACGTTTGGCGCCTTTACGGTCCCGCTCCCAGATGGTTTCCACCCGATTCCTGAACAAACCAGAGATGCCAATTGGCATCACTCGGTAAGCAAGCTTATTGACACCTATGCACCGTTACCTTGGTTCAATATCAAGTGGTTCTCAACCCTGCTGGGAATGACGCCAAGAACCCTGCAACGTAATCTGGGCCAGCAGGGGCTAACCTTCCGCGAACTCAGGGACAACTCAAGGCGTGACCATGCGATACAGTTGCTGAGTCAAGAAGATGTAAGTACCCACGAGGTCGCCTGGCGGGTAGGGTACGATGACCTTAGCAACTTCAACCGTGCCTTTAGAAAATGGACGGGTTACACCGCACCGGCTTACCGTCGAAAGATGTTATCGTGATTTATTGATTAGACGTGATGGCAGAGAATAAAAACTCAGTGGCATCTTTGGCATGCTTCTCAATCGCTTGTGCGTTTGGCTTTTCCATTCCCATTAGAACCCCAGTTCGCAGTGACAGCAACATTCCTGTCCAGAGCTTGACCGTCGCTTCGGGTTCTTCCATCCCTAATCTTTGTTTGAAAAAGGCCGCGAGTTGCTGATCGGTTTGATCCGGACCTACTTGATGGAAAATACCGACGATCTCCGGTGCCTTTGTACTCTCTGCGACCAGTAAACGGAACGTAGCAATGTGCTCGTCAGATAAATGGAAGGTAATGAAATCAATGGCAAAGTTGAGTAGTGCCAGCTTGGTATCCGCTTTCTCCAGATGAGTGAGAAAACTCTCATCAAGGCTGTTACCCATATCTTTTAGCGTCGATTGAAACAGATCGATCTTGGATGGGTAGTAGCGATACACCGTTTGTTTGGTCATTTTTGCGTTGGTCGCAATTTTATCCATACTCGCTAGTACATAACCTTCTGTTAAAAATACACTTTTTGCCGAAGCTAAAATCTCCCGCCGCTTCTTTTCTTTGTTTTGCTCTATTTTTCCCATCACATTTCCTAGTGTCTTTTTCCGTACGCCTACAGAAAGGCATCAAAACTCGGCTCAGAGTTAAATCATACTATACGGTATGATTTTTGTTGACACAACTCTCACGATCAAATCATACTGATTAGTATGATTTTGTGAGGGGAGAGATATGACCACGTTCTTGAATGCTGTTATTTCAAAAAGCATCCAACCCAATAGTGCTCGCACCGCAGGGGTGATGATCACCTTGCTAGGTGCTTTGCTGATGAGTTTGGATCCTGTGTTTATTCGTTTATCCGGCGTCAGTGGGTTTGATACTGCTTTTTTGTTTGGCCTATTTACCGCCATCTCGATGCCGTTATGTATTCAGCTGCGTGATGAGCGGGGGCTAGTTACGGCGGTGAAAGAAAGCGGCTGGCAAGTGCTACTGTCCGGTTTGCTGATGTTGGGTAGTGCTGCGGGTTTGGTATTGAGTATCAAGCTGACGTCCATTGCCAATACTTTTGTGATCCTTAGTGCATCACCGGCTTTGGCTGCTTTATTCAGCTGGTGGTTGCTTGGTGAAGTGACTAAACGTTCAACCTGGATAGCCATCGTTTCAGTGATGGTTGGTATAGCCATTGTCGTATCGGGCTCGTTTAAGTCCGGTAATCTATTGGGTGACGGCTTGGCCTTGTTTGCCGTGATTTGCTTGTCACTGAACCAAGTCCAGCTAAGGAAATACCAGCATGTCAGCCGTATGGCGAGTGTCGGGTTTGGTGGTTTGTTTCTGGCTATTGTGATGTTCTTCTTGGCGACACCATCAGAGTACAGCTTAAACACATGGATCATCATGGCATTGATGGGGCTGTTCACCGCACCGTTTGGTCGAGTGTTATCGCAAGTGGCAACCCGTTATATCACTGCGCCTGAAGTCGGCATGATCTTGATGCTAGAAACGGTACTCGCACCGCTTTGGGCCTATAGCTTCTTTGATGAAGTGCCTCCATTAGCAAGTTTTATTGGCGGTAGCATTATCTTTGTCACCATTCTTATCTACGCCGTTTCAACCATTAAGCCCGACAATAAATAAAGTCAGAAAACACATATAGGAAAACGAGATGAAAGCGGAACTTACATTTATCGGTACGATCAGTACGCCATATAAAGCATTGCAAGATTGCCCAAAAAATATCGACCCTAATGGCCCTGAGTGCCAAATCGTTCTGAACCCGGATTACCAAGCAGGGCTACATGGTCTGGAAAAAGGACAGAATATCCTCGTTTTGTATTGGCTGGGTGATTCAAAGGTAAGGAGTGAGCCTGAAGGGCAAGTGGTGAACCTTCAGCACGGTCGTGGTGGGGCGATGAAAGGGACTTTTGCTTTGCGCTCGCCTGTTCGACCCAATCCTATCGGTGCTGCGGTATTACCGATTGAAGTGATAGAAAAGGGAGTGGTTACTGTTAGAGGACTAGATTGCCTAAACGGTACTCGGCTTATCGATATCAAGCCGGCAATCTATCAGGAGGTAGCTAAAGCTAGAGGTTAAATTTTATTTAGTTAAAAGCAGCAAGCAAAGGATTGCTTGTTTTAAATGTGCCCGATTTTGTGTTGGGCAATTGTTGAGCTTTAACCTGCTTGCAGCATGCAACGGTTTACATTTAACGCGGCATTTATCCAACTTACTAAATTTACATTTCGCAACAGATTGAGTGATTTTTACGTATTTATTCTATTTTATCTCCTTATATTGCTAATGTTTTTACCCTGACATTAGGCTCTGTGAGATGAAAAATAAAACCTTTAAGCTTGCGACACTCAGTGCCGCAATCCTGATGGCTTCTGCTGGAAGCTTTGCGAATGACTCTACACCTATTACCATCGCCGAGTGTAAAACTTTTGAACCTACCCCTTCGGTAATCGTTAAAGGCGAGAATAACGAACTAACAAGCCAGACGATCACCATTGGTGCGACCGGTGATATGCATGGCCGTATCTTTGCTTTTGACTATGCGTTAGACGGCGTCGATAGAAATGCCGGTTTCTCGAAAATTGCTACCCTGCTGCGTGACGAGCGCGCCAACAACGACAATTTCTTGCTGATTGACCTGGGCGATACCGTTCAGGGCAACTCGGCAGAGCTGTTCAACAATGATCCGGTTCACCCTGTGGTTGAAACCATGAACACCCTAAATTATGACCTTTGGGTACCGGGTAACCACGAGTTTGATTTCGAGCGCGCTTTCCTTGAGCGTAGCCTTGAGAACTTCAACGGTTCGGTGATCTCTTCCAATGTGATTTGGGATAAGAACTCGGTTGACTGTAAAGCGAACGAGGAAGAAACCCCATTCCTGCGTGGCTACCAGATCTTTGATTACAACGGTGCCAAAGTGGCGGTAATCGGTTTGACCCCATCCTATGTAAAGGTGTGGAACGCGTCTAACCCAGAAAACTTCCGTAACCTGGATTTCAAAGACGAGCTGGAATCGGTTACCGAGACAGTAAATACGGTTATCGACCAATACCAGCCGGATGTCGTCATTGGTGCCCTTCACCATGGCCGTAAAGAACATGGCCGTGGTGTACATGAGATTGCCTCTAAGCTGGCAGACAAGTTCGACGTTATCTTCATGGGCCACGAACATGCCCGCTTTATCGAGCAAGTAGAGAAAGGCGCAGATTTTACCGCTGAAATGCCGGAAATCTCTGTTGATGGTAACAGCGAGCAAGAAGACAAGGCTAAATCTGGTGTTTATAACGCCGAGAACCGTCACGAGAAAGTGAAGATCATCGAGCCGGGCAACTGGGGTTGGGCACTGGCCAAGGCTGAAATCGAGCTAGAGAAAGACACGCAGGGTAAATGGCAGATTGTCGATACCACGCTTTCTAACCGCAAGGTAGAGAACGTACAGGAAGACAAGCACCTGCAAGAGCAGATGCAGCATATCCATGACGCCTCGGTTGAAGATGCCAATATCATGATTGGTAAAGTGAAAGGTAACTTTACCAACTCAATGGGTGGTTTTGCCGATGAGGCCGTTTTGGAAGAGCAGGTACTTAACAGTGAAGGTCTACGTCTTTACAGCTCTATCCATACTGGCAAGTTGGCGGACATGCCGATCACAGATTTGATCAACCAGATCCAAATCATGAACATCGAGCAGAAAGGTTCTGATGCCGAAGGCAACAGCATCAAAGTTGATGTTTCTGCTGCAGCGCTGTTCTCTGACGGCTCGAACCTGTTCGATGGTCAGGAATACCGCAAGAAAGACAGTGCCAACCTTTACATGTACGACAACCAGTTGGTTGCTGTCAGCATCAAGGGTGAGCAGTTGAAAGAGTACATGGAGTGGTCTTACGGTTACTTCAATACCTACCAGCAGAACGACATTACTGTGTCTTTCGACCCTGCTATTCCTGCTTACAACTACGACATCTTCGATGGTTCAATTCAATACACCGTTGATCTGAGCAAAGCGGTTGGTGAGCGTATTGATATCGCCGAAATCCGTGGCGGTGATTTCAACCCACAAGCTGATTATGTACTTGCTATCAATGATTACCGTCTAGGTACCCTGCTTGGCCAAGAGTGGATCACTGGCGAGCAGGTGATCTGGGATTCTTCAAACGAACCTGTGTATGCCGTCCGTGACATGATCACCGAGTATGTTGAGAGCGAAGGTGTGCTAGACCGTAGCAAGTTCGAGAATGTGAACTGGTACATCAAGCAATATGGTCCATCTAATGCTGCCGGTGACGTTAGCGAGCAAGGTGACATCCTGACGTTGCGTGAAGGTGCGGGTGCTGAGTTGTGGCAAAAGCTACAAAACAAAGAGATTTGTGTGATGCGCTCGGGTCCAGGTGCACGTGATTCTATCAACGTGTCAGTGAGCCTTGCCGATGAAAGTACTTGGTTTGCGAACCCGAACTATTCTGCAGAGGCGACTCAGGAAGCCCTGTATGAAGGTTGTGCGTACAGCAATCAGCCGAAGTAAATCTCTTCCCAAATATCAATTCAAGGCGCTTCGGCGCCTTTTTTGTACCTAAACCAGACGAAGATCACTTTTGATCTTGTCATGAGGTTTGAATTCTCGATGAAAGGTGTTATTGTAATACAATATTATTGATTGCTAGATGTCGAAGCGTACTTTTCCTCAGAGCTTTCGGCATAGCCATTAACTAACTTAAAGAGAACATTGATATGTCTAACAAAGTTGCATTTATCTCTGGTGCTACAGGTGGTATCGGTTTCCAAGTTGCTAAGCGTCTTGGTCAAGATGGCTACACTGTGATTCTTAACGGTATCGAAGACACAAAAGGCGCAAGCTGTGTGGCTGAGCTAGCAGAAGCTGGCATCGAAGCGGAATACCGTGGTTTTGACGTAACTGATGAGAATGCTGTAACTGAAAACATCAATGCTATCGGTGAAAAATACGGTAAGATCGATGTTGTTGTTAACAACGCTGGTGGCCTTGGTGGTCGCAGCCCAATCGAAGGCATGGAAACTGAGTTCTTCCGCAAAGTAATGGCACTAAACCTAGACAGTGCATTCTTTGTTTCTCGCGCGGCAATCCCGTTCCTGAAGAAGTCTGACAACGCGTCAATCATCAACTTTACATCAAACGCTGCTTGGAACGCAGGTGGCCCAGGTGCAGGTATCTACGGTACATCTAAAGCAGCTGTTCACACGCTAACTCGTGCTCTTGCAAAAGAACTAGCACCAGCAAACATCCGTGTTAACGCGGTATCTCCAGGTACTATCGATACGCCGTTCCACGCACAGATTAAAGAAACTAAGCCTGAAGTATTTGCTTCTTGGGCTAACAGCATCATGCTTGGTCGCCTAGGCCAGCCAGAAGAAGTGGCTTCTGCTATTTCTTTCCTAGTAAGCAAAGATGCTTCATTCATCACTGCTGAAACACTACAAATCGGTGGTGGTCAGGCGCTAGGTATCTAATCCTATGCCTGAACAAAGCTAGCTATTAGCTTTGTTGTGAGAATCAATACAGACGGTAGGTACTGCAAGGTACCTACCGTTTTTTTATGTCTGTGGGGACAGAAGTGTTCATCTTTGGCAATTAACGATTGCTATGCGTAAGGGCGTTGCTAGCTTGTCCTGCTGTCCTGCTGTCCTGCTGTCCTGCTGTCCTGCTGTCCTGCTGTCCTGCTGTCCTGCTGTCCTGCTGTCCTGCTGTCCTGCTGTCCTGCTGT
>NZ_JACSOF010000171.1:0-13746 GCF_014349205.1 Photobacterium sp. BZF1 | reverse complement strand
AAATAACTCTTATAAACAAAAAGCCAACAGTTTAACTGCTGGCATTAAGTATCACTTCATATTATTTTATTTATTAAGTGTTTTTCTTTTAGGTAGTTACCTATTCAAAGTTGCGATTCTCTGGACCTTCATAAGTCCAAAGCAGATTACGCGGAATAGGTCCTTTGTTTCTTCCTCCCTGACCCGTTTGTTCCCAGGCATGTGCCAAAATACCAACCGAGCGAGACAAGCAGAACAAGCCTCTGGCAAGAGGTGCTGGAAAACCCAGCTCGGCATATATCACCGCTGTTGCACCGTCAATGTTCATTGGAATACGTTTGCCTTTTTGCTCACACAGGTAGTTTTCTACCCCCATGGCAATTTCAGCGTATTGACCGGTGACGGTTCCGGCATCTGCGGCTTGCTTCACCAAGTTCATCAAAGCTGGGGCTCGTGGATCAACAGGATGAAAGCGATGACCAAACCCAGGGATGAATTTACCGTGAAGTTCTTTATGCGCGGTAACTTCAGTATCAATAGCAACGTCTAATGATTCGCCTTGCTCGTAGCGAGCAGCAATCGCTTGATACAAAGCAACGGCTTGCTCCCCAGCCCCTCCGTGCACATCACCCAGTACATTGACCGCCGAGGCCATGGCATTATTGAGGCCAACACCGCAAGTGGATGCCATTCTGGCAATTGCAATACTTGGGGCCTGGGGGCCATGATCAACGGCTGACATCAGGGTGGCATCGAGTAGCTTAGCCTGTGAAGGCGAAGGCAACTCCCCCCTTACCATCAACCAAATCATCTGGGCAAAGCTGACATTGCCGATGAGATCTTCAATAGGATAACCATAATAGCGAATTACACCCGGTGACATATCGATGATATCTGTCTTCCACCAATCACTGACATCACGGCCTATTCCTTGCTCGGGTCTTTCGATACTCATATTGCCCCCTGTCCTTGTAACTGTTCGATGTCTTCCTTGCTCAATCCCAGAGTCGTTAACCACTGTTCGGTATGCTCGCCTAACTGAGGAGGGGGTAATGTCACCGCAGGGCGCTCACCGTCTAGTTTGAAGCCGGTCCGAACATAACGGACATCTTGGTTTACCCCAGGCGAGTCTACGAAACACCCAGTAAAATCCCGGCCTTGCACTTGAGGTAAATCCAGAGCCTGCGGAACGCTCAGCACCCTACCGGCTGGTACACCAATGTGGTTCAGCGCAGATTCCCATTCTTCGGCTGATTTTCCAGCAAAAGCTGCTTCGATATGACCAGTGAGCAACTCTCGGTTTTCCAACCTTGCTTGCCGCTCGGCAAAGCGGGGATCAACAATTAAATCTTCCCGCCCGATCAGCTGGCACAAGGCTTCGAATTGCTCTTGTTTGTTGGCGGCAATATTTAACAAACCCTCGCCCGTTTTGAAAGTGCCCGACGGACTGGCGGTGACATTGTTATTGCCAAGCGGCTGAGGCGCTTTATCAGCGACTAAATAGTTGGAAACCGCCCACCCCATAGTGGTCAATGTTGACTCCAGCATGGATACATCGATAAACGAGCCTTCGCCCGCATTCTCCCTGCCAGCCAACGCTGCACATATGGCAAATGCAGCGGTCATTCCACCTATGGTATCGGCTATCGGGTAGCCCACCCGATATGGCGCATTTTCCGGTGCTCCGGTAATGCTCATCACCCCAGACATACCCTGGATTATCTGATCATAGGCAGGTAGGTGGCGCATCGGGCCATCAGCTCCGTAGCCAGAAATCGCGCAATAAATAATATTGGGATTGACCGCTTTTAACTCTTCGTAACCCAAACCCAGCCTGTCCATCACTCCCGGACGGAAGTTTTCAATCACTACGTCTGCTGTTTCAACCAACTGTTTAAACAGGGATTTGCCTTCATCCGTTTTCAAGTTCAGCGTGACCGATTGTTTACCTACATTCTGGGCGAGGAATGAAATCCCCATTCCTGCTTTATTTAGTGTGGGGGAAGCGCCTAACTGGCGTGCCAAATCGCCGCTTTTCGGCACTTCGACCTTAATCACCTCAGCCCCCAAGTGGGCTAGCTGATGACCACAGAATGGCCCCGCCAGTACATTGGTCAAATCCAGCACGCGATATTGGTTTAGTGGTGTCAACATCCTTCGACTCCATCGTAAAAATAATTAAAGCTATAGTGGGAAATTTTCTATTGCTGCTCAGGTGCAGCCTCACCCTGTGCCATTTGAGCGCGCTTGGCTTTTCGTGCATCCAACAGGTTACTGACCACTGGCATCATCAAAGCCAATAGAGCACAAATCATGATGGACAAAGTTAGTGGACGCTCCCATAGGAAGGCATAGCTGCCATCAGATAACGTCAGCGAACGGCTCAAGTTCTTCTCAAGTATTTCACCGAGGATAAAGCCCAGCAGCATAGGCGCCATCGGGAAGCTAAGCAGCTTCAAGAAAGTGGCAATGATCGTGATGATCACCATCATATGAATATCGAAGGTGTTAAAGCTCACCAAATAAACACCCGTGATAGAGAAGAACAAGATCAACGGGATCAGAATTGGCCTTGGGATCGCTAACAAACGCGAGATATACGGGATCAACGGTAGATTCAGAATCAGCAGAACCAAGTTACCGAAGTACATAGAGATGATCACCGACCAGAACACATCTGGGTTATCAACAAACAAACGTGGCCCGGGCTGAATACCGTAAGCAATCAATGCACCCAGCATGATTGCCGTGGTGCCTGAGCCAGGGATACCTAATGTCAGTAGTGGTACAAAAGAGCCTGTCGAGGCAGCGTTATTGGCTGACTCCGGCGCAGCCAAACCTCGCAGTGCCCCCTTGCCGAATTTGGCTTTTTCCTCTTTGCTGGCTAGGTTTCGCTCCATGCCATAGCTCAAGAACGAGGCAATGGTTGCACCTGCCCCCGGTAGTACCCCAACCAAGAATCCGAACACAGAGGAACGGCCAACGGTCGGCGCGACATGTTTCACTTCTTCTTTGTTCAGTTTCATGCTGCCCAAAGAGTCCATATCCATCTGCGGCTCTTTCTCTTTATGCTCACCACGCAATACCGTCATGATCACTTCGGTCAGAGCAAACGTCGCCATTGCCAACAACAAGAAGCTAATACCGTCAATGAGGTTGACGTTATCAAAAGTAAAGCGCGGGATCCCAGACATCACATCGTTACCGACAGTGGCGATCATCAAGCCGAATACTGTCATCATCAAGGCTTTGATCACCTGCCCTTTACCTGAAAAAGCAGCAACGGCTGTCAGGCCTAGAATCATCAAGGCAAAATAGTCCGATGACTGGAAGCTGAGCGACACCTTAGCAAGCGCTGGTGCGGCGAATAACAGGATAATTGCACCAATGGTGCCCCCAGTAAAAGAGGAGTAAGCTGCCAATGCTAGTGCTTTACCCGCCTGCTTACGTTGCGCCATCGGGTAACCATCAAAAGCGGTAACCACCGTACTGGCACAGCCCGGCGCATTAATCAAAATCGATGATGTCGAGCCACCAAAAATCGCGCCGTAATAAACACCAGCCATCAAAATAATGCCCGATGAAGGGTCAAGGCCGTAAGTGATAGGGATCATCAAGGCAATCGCAGAAATCGGCCCCAAACCCGGTAACATTCCGATGAAGGTACCGGCAAAGCAGCCAACCACCACCATCATTAAATTAAATGGCATAAATGCCGTTGTCAGTCCTGACATCATTCCATCAAACATGGAAGTCTCTCCCTTTTAGATAAACGCCCAAAAGCGGCCTGGAGCTAAGTAAATATCCAGCAACTGAGTCAGTACGTACCAAAAACCAGTCGCAAACGGCACTGATGCCAAAAACAGGATTTTCGGGCGACGCTCACCCAATAACCAATAACCACCGGCTAGAAAGAAAACCGTGGAAATAAGGAAGCCCACCCACTCCAGCGCAATGGCAAAAAGGACCATCAAAACCAATAACTTGCTGATAATTTTGAAATCCAGCCCAACTAAAGACAGCATGTCCGAAGCTTTCACTTGGGTTTTCCGGTGAGCAGCAATTAGCTGAAACAGCGACAAGGCAATACCCAGCATTGCTAGCATGGTCGGCATTGATTTGGCGTGGAAGGGTTCGTACTCGTCTCCGGGAAAAAGTGGTATTTGATTGGCGTAATAGCCGTAGGCAACTGAGAAGCACAAGAAGATCAGCCCGCCGATATGATCTTTGGTAAGCGTCATGGGTGTATCCCCTGATTGATATTATTGAAATCTTTCGCTTGAAGAATGGGCAGAGTAGGCATCTCGCCTACCCTGCATTTGGTCAGTCATGGGTTAGTTCAAAAAGCCTAGCTCTTTCATTAGGTTACCCATCTCTTTTTCCTGCTCTTGCAAGAACACTTCAAACTCTTCGCGAGGTTTGTAGATTTCAGTCCAACCGTAGCGGTCTCGAACGGTTGTCCACTCATTGGTCTGGTACATCTTCTCTAGCACGCTTGCAAACTCATCGGCTTGCTCATCGCTGATACCTGGTGCTGCAAAGAAACCACGCCAGTTAACAAAGCTTGCGTCATAACCCAGTTCTTTTAGGGTTGGGACATTCGGAGCCACTGGAGAACGGCTTTCACCGGTCATGGCCAGAATTCGAACTTCACCTGCCTCGGCAAGGCTAAGCGCTTCACTCAAGCCTGTTGATAGCACTTGGGTTTCACCCGATAACAAGCCAGCCATCGCTTTACCGCCTGCATCATAAGCAAGGTATTTCACTCGGCGTGGTTCACCACCAGCGGCTTTGAAAGCCAACGCAGCAACAAGGTGATCCATCCCGCCACGAGAGGAGCCACCAGCAACAGAGACTGAGCGAGGGTTTTTCTTATACTCTTCGGCGAGTTCATTGAAAGACTGATAAGGTGAATCTTTTGCCACGACAAAGGCCGCATAGTCACCAATAGTGGCTGCAACTGGGGTCAGGTCACGGAATGACTGAGGGAAGACTTTAGAAAGGGAGCGAATAACAATAGGAGTCGAATTCACCATCAAGGTATCTTGTGACTGTTCAGCCGTCTTGATCAAGTAGGCAATAGCTTTACCACCGCCACCACCAGACATATTTTCATAAGACACTTTGTCGACCAATTCTGATTTCGAGAGTGCTTCACCGGTACCACGTGCTGTGCTATCCCAACCACCACCTGCACCACCAGGTACCAAGAAGTGAATTTCGTCGACTTTTGCCTGCACTGAGCCAATGCTCATTGCAGAAGCCATAATCGTCGCCAGTAGGGTGACACGTTTGCGGGTAATAAACTGAGTAAGCATAGCTCTTTCCTCGTTGAGTGTTGTTTTTATCCTTCAACACAAAGGTAAGGCAGCTACTGAGCAAATTAAAGATTGTAAAATTAATGTGAATAACGGCTTTATTTATCATTTTGTTCATATTGTTCACAGCATGTCGCCACAAAAACAGGTAAAGTCGTTACACCATTAACGGTGAAAGGAATCACCCGCTTCATGTTACGTATGCTGTCGTTACGCCACCTCAGGTTAAAGTGGCGTATGGTATTGATTTTAGGTGTTATTGCCGTATTGCAAACCGGAATGCTTGGCCATTTTGCTATCCGCTACCTCGATAGTGTGTTAGATGAGCAAATCGGTCAGCAAGCTATGCGGGTTGCACTGGCAATTGCCGCTTCACCAGATGTGGTTCACGCAGTAGCAGCGAAAGACTCTGATTTTTTGCAACCTTTAAGTTACAAACTCGCCCACTCAGCAGAAGCCAGATTTGTGGTTTTTGGCGATAAAGACGGCATACGCCTAGCCCACCCTTTCCCGCATATGATTGGCAATTCCATGGCGGATGACGATGGTGATACCAATGAACCAGCCCTTGTTCATGGTAAACCCTATGTATCCAAAGCCCTTGGCAGTATTGGCTGGTCGATGCGAGGCAAGGCGCCAGTATTCGATAGTGAAGGGACCAAAGTTATTGGTATCGTCTCTGTGGGCTATATGCTTGATACCGTCGATAGGTTAGTGAGTAACCACCGCCTAAGCATGTTCTTTGCCATTGGTGGTGCTTTCCTATTCAGTGTATTTACCGCGGTCTGGTTTGCCTCCCATTTCAAAAAGGCCATATTCAACCTAGAGCCTGAGCAAATCGGTCGGATGTTCCAAGAAAGGAATGCAACCCTTGAGACTGTGCGAGAAGGGATTGTCGCTATCAACCATGAAGGGAAGGTCACCACCTTCAACCACGCGGCGATCAAAACATTGGAATTGCCGGAAAACGTCAATTACATCGGAAAACATATTCAATCTGTATTACCCGACAGCGGCATGCTGGATGTGCTTGAGCAAGGTGAGCCGCAATATGATCAAGAGGTTTGGCTACACAACCACCTATTGATAGCCAACCGGATCCCGCTGATCCAAGGCGATCAGGTAACAGGTGTGGTCTCCAGTTTCAGGCTGAAAAATGAAGTTGATTTAGTCAGCCGCAAGCTTACCCGCATCAAACAATACGCCGAGAGCTTGCGTAGCCAGTCCCACGAGTACAACAACAAACTCCATACTATTGCCGGGCTGATCCAGATCGATGCCAAAGACGAGGCACTGGCTGTCATAGGACAAGAATCATCAAGCCATCAAGCTTTCATCCAGCAGCTTATGGAAGTGACATCAGATAGCATTCTGGCTGGTTGCCTATTGGGTAAATACAACCGTGCCAAGGAGCTAGGGTTAGAATTAGTCATCGAGCAAGACAGCCAAATGTCAGCCTTACCTGATGATCTTCCCCGAGAGCAATTGGTGAGTATTTTAGGGAACCTTATCGACAATGCCCTTGAAGCAACCCTTTCCCATCATGGTAAAGGCGGCAAAGTCACAGTTATCTTGTCAGACTTTGGCAAAGAGCTGATTTTCGAAGTAGAAGACCAAGGGCCAGGTATCGCAACGGAAGATCAGGACAAGATTTTTACCCGTGGGTATACCACCAAAGCCTCTCAAGGACATGGTATTGGGTTGGATTTAGTCAAGAGCCTTACAGAGCATCTTGGCGGACTCATTACCGTTGAATCTATTGAGGCAGAAACCGGGGGTAAAGGCAGCCGATTTACCTTATATCTGCCCAAACAGCTAAACCACCATTACAACAATATTCAGAACAAGGGTTCAACGTCGCACATGGAGGAGCAATCATGACCACCACTATCCGCACCGTCATCGCCGAGGATGATCCGCAGATTGCCGAAATCCAACGGCGCTTCATAGAACGAATAGATGGATTCGAGGTGATAGGGATCGCTCACGGTATCGATGAAGCACGTGACCTGATAGAAGTGCTAACACCGGAACTTGTGTTGCTTGATAACCAGTTTCCGACCGGCACTGGCCTTGAATTACTCAGGGAGTTACGGGCCGACGGCTGCAACACCGATGTCATTTTGGTCACCGCCGCCACCGAAGTTGAGACCTTGCGCCAGGCAATGCACAGTGGAATTTTCGACTATATTCTAAAGCCTCTGGTATTCGAGAGGCTACAGGCATCATTACAGAAGTTCCGGGGCCATCTGGATAGGTTTTCCGATCTTGACTCACTCATCCAAAGCGATGTCGATGGCTTGCTGCAAACCTCAACGGACGATACCAGCCAGCAAGGTAGCGTTGCCAAGATGACAAATCGCTTACCAAAAGGCATTGACGGATTAACGCTCGATAAAATCCGGGCAGTATTTAGCGCGCCGTCTACCCTTCTAAACGCAGAAGAAGTCGGGCAGCAAATTGGCGCTAGCAGGACAACCGCAAGGCGTTACCTTGAATACATGGTCAGTACTGATGAGCTTAGCGCCGAGGTATCCTATGGTAGCGTTGGCAGGCCCGAGCGCAGATACCAACTTTGCTAAAGGCATTTAAAACACTAAGAAAAATTAAGGGGAAGCCAACTTGGCTTCCCCCTTTTTTAGTTAATCACTCTTACTTTCAAAGGAGTCATCAAGCTGCTGTTGTACTTCTTTCCCGCCCTCGAAAAGCATTCAAAGAAGTAATCACCACAACAACGGCCACAGCCGCGAGTTTGATAGCCAATCCACTGAAAATCAAAGCAAATGGTACCACCAGCAGCACTGCACGCTCGACCAGTGACAGAGACTTAATCAGCCTTCCTTCAATTGCCCCGGCAAAGGCGACAATCAAGGCGATAGTCGTGACAATCGCAAACATGAAGCCTAATAGGTTTTCTCCATAGTAGATTAACGGCGAGAAGGCCATCATTAACGGTATCAAGAAGAATCCCTGCGCCAGTTTGAATGCCTGCACCGCAGACTGCATTGGTGATGCACCTGCAACACCCGCACCAGCAAAGGCCGCCAATGCAATCGGCGGGGTCACATTCGAGGTTTGCGACAACCAGAACACAATCATGTGTGCTGCCAGAATGCTAAGGCCAAGCTCGGTCAAGGCTGGTACCGCCATAATCGACAACACAATGTATGCTGCTGTTACCGGCAAGCCCATACCAAGAATGACGGCAGCAACGGCAATCAGCGCCATCACCGACCATAAATAGCCACCAGATAGCGCCATCAAGAACTGGGTGAACTGCAAACCAATACCTGTTTGACCTACGACTCCAACTACAATACCCGCAGTAGCACAGGCAACAGAAATTGGCAGAGCCAGCAATGCCCCTTCTTTCATCCCCTCAAAGAAAAGACGAATGCTGATACGGCTGTGCTTTCGACACATCGCTGCGACCAAAATAGCACTACAGCCCGCAATACCCACCAGTACTGGCGAGTAGCTCATTAGCAGCAAGGTAGTGATCAGCACCAAAGGTACAATGAAGTGCCAGCCTTGCTTCATCACCACTTTTAGCTGGGTGACTTTATCCATACCTTTTAGGCCAAGTTTACAAGCCATCAGATGGACATAAAGCAAGGTACAGCCAAAGTACAAAATAGCCGGCGCGATCGACACCAACAGAATTTCGCTATAAGCGATACCGGTAAACTGGGCCATTACAAAGGCCCCTGCCCCCATTACCGGCGGCATAATTTGTCCGCCTGTAGAGGCCGCCGCTTCAATACCCGCTGCTTGCTCCGGCTTATAGCCGAGCTTTTTCATCATCGGGATAGTTAGGGCGCCGGTTGTCACCGTATTGGCAATCGCCGAACCTGATATTGAACCCAGTGCAGCTGAAGCCACAACACTTGCCTTAGCTGGGCCGCCACGATATTTACCAGCAACCGCAAAAGCCGCATCGATAAAGAACTGACCTGCACCTGTTACCTGTAGGAAAGCACCAAACAGAACAAAAATAAATACTACGCCAGCGGCAATAGCCAGCGGTGCCCCGAAGACACCATTGGTAGAATAGATATGGAAGCGGATGATTTCATCCAGCGCGAAACCTTTACTCGCCACACTGGCAGGCAAGACATCGCCAAACATCGCATAAGCCAAAAAGATCGCAGCTATGACCACCATCACCATACCTACGGTCCGGCGTGTGGCTTCAAGCAAGGTGGCGATTAATATCGAACCGGCCAGGACATCATCCACACCCAGCCCATCAAGCAAAAAGCCAATATCGTCATAATCAAACCTGACGATATGCTGCGCAGCCCACAAGGTAGCAAGAACCATTGATAAATCGACAAGCCTTGCCGGAAGATACAATCGGCTGTCTTCTTTGACTAGTGGCCTAACGAGGAATACGAGAGCGAGGATCCAACATAAGTGGACGGGGCGAAATACAGGTGCGGAGAGGTTGGCAGTGAGTCCCTGCCAAATTTGAAACACTGATAATGCAATCGCAGCAATAGTTGCTAACTGCATTAACCGCTCAGTGACCCTGTGATTTAACGCCGAAGAATTAGTCATTGCGAACTCCTTGTACACTGCAATGTTTGATACCCCCGAAGTGATCCGGGGGTATTGGTTCACCTATCGATATCGACAGGTATTACTTCGGTTGTCTTACTTTTTTTCATCCATGAACTGCTGAGAGCCAGGGTGCAGAGGAATACCTGCTAGCTTGTTCATGTTCTCGACAGTAGTGAACTTAGTCACGCCGATAGACTGGCGGATTTGATCGATGTTATCGAATGCTACCTTGGTCATTTCGTAAGCCAGCTCTTTATCCAGGTCGCCTTTCACCACCAATACGTTCCATACAGCTGGTGCTTGGAAAGCAGGCACATTGCGGTAGCTGTCTGCATCGACATCGAGCCCGCTGTATGACGCATTAGCTGCATTAATTTGCGCAATTTCCTCATCGCTGAATGACAAGATGCGAATATCACGGGTCAAAGCAAGTTCCGTAATTGCACCAACACCTAGGCTACCGACGATCACGCCTGCATCAATCTGACCATTTGCCAATGCTTCAGTCGTCGCCGTGTAGTTCAGTGCCTGGCCACGCATATCACCTTCTTCGATGCCCAACGTTTTAAGGATGTTCAATGCGCTGACTCGGGTACCTGAACCCGGTGCACCAAGAGCAACACGCTTCCCTTTCAGGTCAGCAACAGACTTAATGTCTGAGTTGGCGGGTACCATGAACTGAACCACGTTAGGATACAGGGCGAACAATACTGACACGTCCATCTTGCGTGGGAATGGTTCTGTGCCTTGATAGGCCTGCTGTACCACATTGCCCATTGCAATACCGGCAAGCTGCTGCTTAGTCGACACTTTGATGACATTCTCTACCGATGCAGCTGTAACTTCTGCTCGCATGTTAAAGTCATCAATATTCTCACTCCAAACCTTTGCTAACAAACCACCCAAGGGATAATAAGTACCACTTTGGCTACCTGTGCCGATGGTGTAATTGTTCGCAGCCACAGGTAGTGAAACCGCAAGAGCCAAAGAGATAATCCCTTTTTTGATCATTGAACGCATTGAGTACTCCTTCTCGTTAAATGCCAGATACCTAGTGTCAAACTCGACACATACGCATCAGGTTTTATTGTCATACAGATGTTGCATCAAATGAAATCGCATTGAAATGTTAAAAATGTGAAAGTTGTGAAAATGAGATATTGGTGGTGTTAAAGCTATCAATAAAAACCGTCCAAATAACAGCATATTTCCGTCCCTACCCCTGCATTATTACTGTACATAAAAAGTAATTTGTTATTTAAAGCAATTATCATCAATTAAGAAATAGTTATACTGCCCATCATCTTGATATCAACAAACAGAAGAGAGGACTAAATGGGCTGGGCATTTCTATTGTTAGGGGTAATGGCAGAGGCTACTTCACATGTCGCACTTCGTGCCACAAATGGATTCACCAGTTGGTTACCCAGTACCATAGTCATTTTGGGTCACCTGATCGCCTTTGTATTCTTGGGACAGGCAATGAAGTCGCTTCCCGTGGGTATCGTCCATGCAGTCTGGGCAGGACTTGCTATTGTCACCGTCACGGCAATGTCGGGTCTAATCTATAAACAACACCTTGATGCCAAGGTATGGTTAGGCATGGTGATTGTTGCAATTGGAATTGCCATTATCAACCTAGGAGGTGCTGCACACAGTCATTAATCAAGCTTTCTCTTTCTAAGAGAAGAGACTAGTGCCAGCCGGAATCAACTTTGCCATAGGCACACAGATCATTCACTTATCGTTTTAAACTTTAACGTTAGGAGGAAGATATGACTGAAGAACGAGCCATCAACCTTTACTACTACCTAGTACAGAACAAGGCGCCAAAGCGAGAGGTAGATGTAGCGATAAGCTTACTTAAACAACGCTATGGTATCGACTTGTCCCGTTTAGAAAAGAAAAGGCATCGACCACAGAACCGGTTCGATATTAACAGTTATGGCGCCGGCGGATCGCGGACGATGAACCAAACCCGTCAGATGCAATCCTAATAACAACAAAGAAATTCTAGCCGACAAAGTGAAAAGTCAAATTTGTATAACAAACTATAAATCGTTGGAATTTAACTTGCTGACAATCAGAACAAAGAATATATATTCAATGTGATAAATTATTCACAACCATTTTAAAATATAACGCCTAATTTAAAGTAACTTTTAAAAAGTTATTTTTATATATTGAATTGATATATAAAAAAATAAATGCAACCTTTTCCAGACATTACAATCCAACTTGGCAATCAGAACAACGAGTGGGATTATATAAATCAGTAACTTAAACAAACAAAACAAAACCACTCCTTTTGTGATATTTCATGGTACTGCTACGATTTAACTTGCGATTTTTTTAAATCCAAGTTCAGACAGAAACGCTAACCTCTCAATTTGTATGGAATTCAAAATGAGTGATACAGCCCCCAGAAATATAGTAAGCGGTACAAACAATGAAATAGCTAAATTCAAAATAGCTACATTAAAAAAAGCCCCATTCAAAATAGGAGCCTTAACATGTATTCTCACATGCCTATTTTACTCCGTTAACTCAAACGCTGACGGATGCGATATTCCAACCGGTGCACCTTTAAGCCCTTTATTCGATGCCCAGCCTTTCACTCAGGCGCTTTATCGAATGGAAGAGTTTGGCACAAGACCCATTCCGTCATCTGCCCCGACGTCAAATTGGCATTCATTCCCTCAACCAACAAGAGGAGATAACTCACCTGAAGGTCTTGATCTCGATAACTTCCTTGCCCAAGATCTGTTTCCTATACCATCAAGGGCACTTGAGGGAGCAGAAGCAAATATCACTGACCACAACCCTTGGCAGACAAGAATTAACCAGATCCTCAATCTCAATTTAACCAATGCTCCCGCTGAAGGTCGCCCTCCGGGTAAAGATTGGGCCCATCAACGTTGGGAAGAGTTCTACCCCACCGAATACACCATTACAGCCCAAGCAGGCGTTCGTACCAACAACGGATTTAGAAACCGTTTCCAACGCCACGAATATGATTCAATAGAGTTTGGAGAAAACGGGCTTTATCATTCAACACTTCAGTGGAGTAATGGCTCAGAGTCGTTAACAATAACTGGCACCACTGCAGGTATTCCTCCTCGGTTCCACCCGAAAATGCCGTTACAGGAGAGGAACTCATTATGGACGTTTGACGGGACATTTCCGCCCAAGCTCCTCAAGATGCGGTATGGAGAATCGCTGTTATTTAGGCACTACAATGCCTTGCCAATTTCGCCTGAGGCAAATAATGGCTTCGGCCTTCATACTATATCTACCCACCGTCACAATGGGCACAACCCGGCAGAGAGTGACGGCTATACCCAAGCATTTTTCTTCCCCGGACAATATTTCGATTACCGTTGGCCCATGGCACTCGCCGGCCATGATTCAATCAACAAAGATGCCAGCGATAAACGTGCGGGAGGTCCTGACGGGGCTGGCGGGATCAAAAAGGTACGGGGTGACTATCGTGAAACCATTAGCTCCCAATGGTTCCACGACCATATGCTCGATTACACAGCCCCAAACGTTTACAAAGGTAATGCAGCACTATTGAACATATACAGTGCACTTGATCGGGGAAAAGAAGACCATATCGACAAGGTAAACCTGCGTTTTCCTAGTGGTACTGATCTCGATTGGGGCAATAGAGATTACGACATAAATTTATTGATGGCAGACAAAGCCTGGGATAAAAATGGACAGCTTTTCTTCAATATCTTTAGTGTCGATGGCTTCCTCGGCGACCAAATGTTGGTGAACTGGCAATACAAACCGTATCTCGACGTCAGGGCAAGAAAATACCGATTCAGGCTGCTTAATGGATCTGTCTCCCGCTATATGAAAGTGGCGGTAATGACTGAGG
>NZ_JACSOF010000170.1:0-13798 GCF_014349205.1 Photobacterium sp. BZF1 | reverse complement strand
ATATAAAGCTATATCCTCCCCCATCTAAAATTGCCACTCAATGTGAAAACTATTTAGGTATGCCTTTTATACTTAACCATGAATTGTTGATGATTTCACATTTTTGTAGGTAAGCCCTTTTCTTTTAAGAAAAGAACCACTATTAATAGCCATTATTAAAAAAAGGAATTACATCAAAGAATGAGGGTAACATGATTAGGGCTTATGCTCGCATGTCAAAAAGCCGACCATATTTTCATTGGTTCAATGTTTTTTTGACACTTTTTGTTTTTGTACTTTGCGGCTACCAACTTCTCGCTAACGAAGAGATTATTTTCGGCTTTGGTTTTGTCTTTGTTGGCTTGATGGTCACTTTATTCGGCCAAGCATCTTCATATCGCCAGAAGTACTTAAACAACAATTAAGCAATTTGCTATTTATAAAAAAACCTCTTTCTTTCGAAAGAGGTTTTCTAAACATTGCTTTCGCAATTAAAGACTAATAAAGATACCTGCCAAGGCTGCACTCATTAAGTTTGCCAGTGTTGCAGCCAATACCGCCTTAATACCTAGGCTGGCAACATCACCACGACGCTCTGGAGCCATGACACCAATTGAACCAATCTGGATAGCAATCGAACCAATGTTGGCAAAGCCACACAGTGCAAAAGTAATGATCACCTGGCTGTGTTGGGATAGCGTCTCTTTAATGCTGACAAAATCAAGGAAAGCAACAAACTCGTTTAGGATCATTTTCTGGCCGATGAAAGCACCCGCCTGCAACATTTCAGAAGCAGGAACACCAATAACGAATGCCAATGGCGAGAACAGGTAGCCCAGCAAGCCTTGCAAGGTCAGGTGCTCGAAACCTACCCATGAACCTACAGTTTCCAGACCCGCATTCGCCATCGCAATCACACTAACAAATGCAATCAACATTGTACCGATAGCCACAGCTACCTTCATACCGTTCATGGCACCTGCAGCTAGCGCGTCAATTGCATTGCTGTGGTCACTTTTCGCCATTTCAATATCAGTCTGCTCAACCGCGACACTCTGCTCAGGGACCAGAAGTTTTGCCATCATCAAGCTACCAGGAGCGGCCATGAAACTCGCAGCGATAAGGTACTTAAGATCAACACCAAGGCCAGCGTAACCACCCAAGACACTACCGGCTACCGAAGCCATACCACCAGTCATTACTGCAAAAAGTTCAGAGCGGGTCATCTGTGGTAGGAAGGGTTTGACCAGAAGGGGAGATTCACCTTGAGAAAGGAAGATGTTACCCGTCGCAACCAAAGACTCGGCACGGCTTGTACCCAGCGCACGCTGAATACCACCACCGATCACTTTGATGATCCATTGCATCACACCGAGGTAATAAAGAAGGGAGATAAGAGCACTAATGAAGATAACGAGAGGAAGGACGCGAATAGCAAAGATGAAACCGGAAGTCGCTAGATCACCAAACAGGAACTTGATCCCTTCATCGGCAAAACCCAATACGCTAGCAACACCACCACTCATTGCCCCCAGCATTTTTTGCCCAACGGGAATATACAGAACCAAGGCAGCAAAGCTGGCCTGTAACAACAACGCCCCACCAACCGTTCGCCAGTTGATTGCTTTACGGTTTTCAGAAAGCGCGTACGCGCACAATACCAGTACCAAAATACCGGCCAAACTAATTAACAACTGCATTATTTCGTCCTGTTGCTTTGACTATGTGTTGGGAAGTCGAAAAATGAAGGTGTTACTGCCTGTAATACCAATGGGGACATCGCTCTCGGGGAGAAAGCTAAATAGGAAGGTCCTGAGCAATAACGCCCAGAAAATGTGGAATTGTCCGTCCATTTGTAAAACATACAAGTCACCTAATTAACAAGCTAAGTAATGCCGGTCCAACTCCGTGGGTCATTCACATGTCCATGGTGACAGCTTGTTAATACCAAACTGAGGATTCGTCTCTTTGGTATAAGGTGGCTGAACTCGATGGTTCTGGCCGGAAGCGGAGTATATAGAGATGTTGATCACATTAAAAACCCAAAATGGGGATATTTTTGTGATCTAGGTTTGATTGCACAATTATCCAGCAAATGTAAAAAACTGTTTCCACTCGTCAATTTCACACTTTTGAAAGCAAACGATTACTATTTTTTGCTTGCTTTCTTTTTTGATTTTGCTCTGGTATGGAAATAAAAAGCGGCCGAGTAATCAGTTACCCAGCCGCGCTCTTTTACCTATTTAATGTCGTAAAAACTAATCTTGTTCCTTTTGCATATCGGCAATCACATCAATGTAGTTTTTAGGTGGTGGTGTCCATCCCCGCTCCGATGAAGCATGTTTGTCATGCCTATCCGCTTTCATTTCTTTGCTTAATGCTTCTTCTAGTTGCATAAACAAGTCACGGTATGTGGCGTTGTATTTGTTGTCCTCGGTATTGTCTTTCCATGCTTGATAAAGAACATCCTTACTTTTGGCTTCAGTTTCGTTGAAAGTCTGCCGCAACTGCTCTGCCCGGAATGGGTGTATACCGAGATCTTTCAGCGCCTGAGTCCCCAAAGTCAACGCCGAATGGTACGTTTCGCTAATAATAAAATCTGCCCCGGCAAAGCGAAGGGCATATTGGTGGCCCCTATCGTAAGCCCTGGCCAAAATTCTTACATGAGGATAAGTATGTTTTACATACTCGGCTAACTCAACGGCACGTTCTTGGTCATCGATGGCGATGACCAGAAGCTTGGCCTCTTCAATACCCGCGGTATGCAGCAAATCTGGCCGAGTCGCATCTCCGTAATAGCTTTTGATCTTGATAGACCGCATGTTATCTATTTGGCCGGCCTCATGGTCGAGAACCACGGTTTTGACGCCGTTAGCCACCAGCAGGCGATTGATAATTTGGCCAAAGCGCCCAATACCGGCAATGATCACAGTGCCTGTTTCATCAATCTTATCTGCCTCACGTTCATTGCTCTTCTCCTGGAACTTGGGCAATACCACTTTATCGAAAAAGATAAACAAGCCTGGGGTCAGGAACATAGAAATCGCAACAACCAAAGACAGCACTTGGGCAATATCCGCTGGTAATACATGGTTTTGCATCGAGTAACTAAGTAGTACAAAACCAAACTCACCGGCCTGGGCCAAGCTTAAAGTCAGCAGGTAGCGGTCACTGCCCCTTACTTTGAAAATTAATGCCAAAATAAACAAAACGGCCGCTTTAAGGATCATTACCCCTAGAGTGATACCCAATACCATACCGACATTGCTAAACAGCACCGAGAAATCGATACCGGCACCAACGGTGATGAAGAACAACCCCAGCAACAACCCTTTGAAAGGCTCGATATTCGATTCTAGTTCATGGCGGAACTCACTATTTGCCAGCACGACACCGGCCAAGAAAGTCCCTAGTGCCGGTGACAAACCGACCAAACTCATCAAGGCTGCAATGCCGATGACCAGCATTAGTGCTGTAGCCGTGAAAATCTCCCTCAGTCCTGCATTGGCAACGAACCGAAACAATGGCCGGCTAAGAAAGTGACCACCCACGACCACAGCTGCGATTGCCCCGATGACCACCAGCGCATAAGCCCACCCGGGAAGTCCTGCAACCAGGCTTAACTCTTCATGATGATCGGCAGCCTGCTGGGCCAGTTGTTGGGCTTTTTCTACCAACTCGGGTAAAGCGAGTAGCGGGATCAGCGCCAGCATCGGGATAACAGCAATATCCTGGAATAACAAAACAGAAAAAGCATTCCTGCCCCCTTCTGTTTTGGCTAACCCTTTTTCGTTAAAGGTCTGCAACACAATCGCTGTAGACGACAAGGAGAAAATCAGACCAATAGCCAACGCCATAGTCCAGCCAAGTCCGAACATCATAGCAATTGCCATCACGATCACTGTCGTTAGGCCAACCTGCAAGCCGCCAAGACCGATCAGTCGATGTCGCATGTCCCACAGCATCCTAGGTTCAAGTTCCAAACCCACCAAGAACAGCATCATCACCACACCAAATTCAGCGAAATGCTGTATGGCTAATGTTTCCTCTCCGACCAAACCAACCACGGGGCCAATCACGACCCCTGCAATGAGATAGCCTAGTACCGACCCAAGACCTAGCCGTTTGGCAATTGGAACAGCAACAACTGCAGCACATAAATAGATAAATGCTTGGATGAAGTAAATGGTCATGCCGGCACCTCCGTGATTAACCTATCGAGATGATCATTGAGTTTGGCCACTTCTCCTGCCTGCTCAAAATCAATTCGGTCATCACGCAATGCCAGTAACAGTCGCTGCCACCCTTCTATATGTGCATCTACCCGCTTCTCTTCAACTGCTGTTCGAGCACCGAATAACGCGTAAGGCGCAAGGTATTCCATGCCCGTCAATACTGCCGTTTGCTCAAGTGGGTGCAACAGTTCACGGATGGTGTAATGATTAAAACCATCTTCGCAATAAGCATTCACCGGACCACCAGCCGTTAATGCGCAAAGAAATTTTTTACCATGTAATGCAGTACCATCGGCACCATAGGCAAAGCCATATTCCAATACGAGATCCTGCCATTCTTTTAAAATCGCAGGCGTGGAATACCAATACAAAGGGAACATGAACACCACAATGTCATGTTCAAGCAACCGTTGCTGCTCTTTATCGATGTTGATCCGGAAGGTTGGGTACTCATGGTAAAGATCAACCGTTGTCACACCATCGATACCTTGGGAAGATCGGAACAAAGGCCAATTTATCTCAGAACGGTTAGTTGACGGATGGGCAAATAGGATGAGTACTTTGTTCTTAGTCCCTGACATAAAGCTCCTCACACTGGGAAAGAAAACGACAAGCAACGGATAAACCGTGTCCCCAAAATATTTCACAAAACTGCTATAAGACAATAGCCTACATTCGGCTTATGCCCTACCTCTTTTGCATTAAGTGTAGACTGACAAATAAAAAAAGGGCGCCTGGAAGAGCGCCCGAAAGGAAGTTGTGTGCTAATTGCTTACATCGTTTCCAAGCCCGGTATCCAAGGAAAGGACGCAATGTCCTAGGGGAGGTAAAGATACCTGGCTTGTTGCCCGAAACGCATAATAACTAAAGCAATGGGTGTGCCAAGTTTCGCAGCTGGGCAATAATGAAATATCTCAACCGAACAAAGTGGCAGGATTTCAGGTGCCACATACATATGTCAGGGTTAAATGAACTAACTTTGGCGATTTAAGGCTAGTCATCACCTTTTTTATTGGGGTACATTGTCATTATCTAAATGAATTTATTGAATACCGACCTCAAACCTATCAATCAAATGATTACAAACCGTGCACTACGCACCACAATGGGTCATATGGGAGTCTTATCTACACTTGTGATGAAAAAGGACACGGTAATTTTAGGATTGTTCAAAACGGCCAACACCCGAGGATTCCAAGGCTTTTTGCTATTGAAACACGTTTCAATCTGGCTGTTTATCTCGTTGTTCATTGCGCTGCAAAGCCACGCTAAATCGGTTGTCATCCCCCAGCAGTTACTCAATCATACTGACACTTACGGCAATGTTTCGTTGCGTAACTCTGCCGAGCTCATTTTGCCTGATCCCCTCGTTATTAGAGGTAACCTGAACCTAGAAAATAGCCAGATTCGCCAACTTCCCAATACCTTAACAGTCAACGGTAACCTTAACTTGGCCTATAGCGATATAGAGTACCTACCAGCCCAGTTACACATCGGCGGTTACCTCAACCTTGCCCACTCTAAAATTGCCGCCATTAGCGAAGGGCTGCAGGTACAAGGCGATCTCAGCCTAATGGGAACACAACTGACCAAACTCCCCTCACACCTCTATGTCGGAGGGGATCTCTACCTCGCCAATTCAAGTATCACCGAATTACCAGAGTTCCTTGTGGTAAAAGGCAATATTTACCTCGGCGGCGCCACGATCACTTATATTCCCGACCAAGCTCAAATAGACGGAACCATTTTCCAATAAAGAAAAAAGGCGTCCATGAGGACGCCAAGGGAGGTTGTAACGGAAGCATCTTGTTATCGTTCGCCTTTCTCTTTGAAAAGACGATTAATGAATGATTTGCTCAAGGAAGGCTTGGGTTCTATCAAACTGCGGGTTACTAAAGAAGGCTTCAGGGTCATTCTCTTCAATGATTTCCCCTGCATCCATAAAGATCACCCTGTCGGCGACTTCTCTGGCAAAGCCCATTTCATGGGTCACACATAACATGGTCATCCCCTCTGAAGCCAATTCCACCATTACATCGAGTACTTCACGTACCATTTCCGGATCCAAAGCCGATGTTGGCTCATCAAACAACATCACTTGCGGCTGCATCGTCAGTGAGCGGGCAATAGCTACACGCTGTTGCTGGCCACCAGATAACTGCCCCGGAAACTTATGGGCTTGATCGGCAATCCTGACACGCTTTAAGTACTCCATAGCAAGCGCCTCCGCTTCCTGCTGGGGCATTTTCTTTACCCAAACAGGCGCCAAGGTGCAGTTTTCCAACACAGTTAGATGGGGGAATAAGTTAAAGTGCTGGAAGCACATGCCCACCTCTCGCCTTACCAGTTCGATATTTTTAAGATCATCGGTCAGCTCTGTCCCGGCTACCTTTATTTGTCCACGCTGATGCGCTTCAAGGTGATTGATACAGCGGATCATGGTTGATTTACCCGAGCCAGATGGGCCACAAATCACTATTTTCTCGCCCTTCCTTACATTCAAATCGATATCTTTCAGGACATGAAACTCACCATACCACTTATTGACTTTCTGTAAGCGGATCACCGAATCTTCCGATACTGACTGATAAACCGTTTTGCTATACATATTCACGACTTCCTTGTGCAAATTAATGTTTGTGTTCCGTACTCAGCTTACCTTCCAGGTAAATGCTGTAGCGCGACATGCCGAAACACATAATCCAGAAAATTAAAGCGGCAAAAACAAAGCTCTCAGTAGAAAAGCCGAGCCAAGCCGGATCGCTATTGGCTGATTGGGCAATACCCAAGACATCAAACATGCCGATTATCAGTACTAAGCTGGTGTCTTTCAGTAGAGCAATAAAGGTATTCACGATAGACGGAATACTGATCTTCAATGCCTGGGGCAAAATAATCAGCCTCATCGATTTCCAATAACTCAGCCCCAAAGCTTCAGCGGCTTCAAACTGCCCCTTTGGAATAGACTGTAAACCTCCACGGATAGCCTCGGCCATATAAGCGGCATTAAACAAGACAACCCCAATCAACGCCCTGACCAACTTATCGATTTCCGTCCCGCCTGATAGGAATAGCGGCAGCATGACCGAAGCCATGAAAAGCACTGTAATGAGCGGCACACCACGCCAGAACTCGATGTAGACCGTACTTAAGCTGCGCACGATAGGCATTTGCGAGCGACGACCAAGGGCCAATACCACACCAAATGGCAATGACACCACAATGCCGGTTAAGGCAATCACCAAGGTGATCAACAGGCCTCCCCAAAGATGGGTTTCGATAACAGGTAAGCCTGCGACGCCACCATAGAGCAGGGCTACGGATAACACTGGAAAGCCGGTTAAGGCAAAAGCAAGTAGCCATTTTTTTACTTTCGCATTGCCTAGCATCATCCCAGCAATCATGCCTAGCAACCCCAACATAAAGGCAAGGGGGCGCCAACTTTCATCGCTGGGATAGAAGCCAAACATAAATTGCTCAAACCGGGCCTGGACAAATACCCAGCAGGCACCATCACGGCTACAGTCGTCCCTGCTTGCTCCAACCCAATCTGCATCAAGGAAAGCCCACTGAAAAATACTTGCCAATGCAATGAATACACTTCCGGCAATGACACCGGTAATCAAGGTATTCAAAGCAGAAGAAAATAAGTTCTCCCTCAGCCATGCCGAAATACCCACCATTTTAGAGGGTGGAGCTTCTGAGGGTGAAAAATGAAAAACCTTCATATTATCTCTCCACCAATGCCATTTTGCGGTTATAGATATTCATCAACAGCGAGGTCAATAAACTGAACGTCAGATAGACCGCCATCGTCATTGCAATGATTTCAATGGCCTGACCGGTCTGGTTGAGTGTGGTGCCCGCAAACACCGAGACAAGGTCGGGATAACCTATCGCCATTGCCAGCGAAGAGTTTTTCACCAAATTCAAATACTGACTGGTCAACGGTGGGATAATGACCCGCATTGCCTGCGGTATTATCACCAGTTTAAGTACCTTGCCCGACGGCAGCCCCAACGCATTCGCTGCCTCGGTTTGCCCTTTACTCACTGCCGTGATCCCCGAGCGCACAATTTCAGCAATGAACGCTGCCGTGTAGATAGAAAGTGCGATTAACAAGGCAAACAACTCTGGCATCACATCAATACCACCACGGAAGTTAAACCCTTTAAGTTCGGGGTACTCGACACCCAATGGTTTACCGGCCAGGAAGAATGTGACCATTGGCAGTACAACCATGATCAATGCGCTTAAACGCCACGCGGGTATTACCTGACCGGTTTGTTGCTGGCGGTGATGTTTAAACCGGTGAATAGCGACTACGCCAATCAAGCTAGCAATCACTGATAACCCTACCCAACCGGCACCTGGATGTACCTCAAGTGCAGGTAGAAATAGCCCACGGACATTAAGGAAAACCGCATCGGCAAAAGACAAGCTATTACGAGGAGAAGGTAGTGCCTGCAAAACAACGGTGTACCAAAACAGTATCTGCAACAGTAGAGGAAGGTTTCTGAATATCTCGATATATACAGCAGCAACACGGCTCAACAGCCAGTTCTTAGAAAGGCGTGCGACCCCAATGATGAAACCCATCACCGTTGCCAAAGCAATACCCAACCCCGCCACCAAAGCAGTATTAAGCAAGCCAACAATAAAGGTGGCACCATAGGTATGGGTTTCATCATAGGGGATCAACGACATCCCAATACCAAAGCCTGCTGTTTGTCCCAGAAAATCAAACCCTGTCGAGATCCCCCTTTGCTCCAAGTTACCCAATGCATTGGTGATCGCGGTATAAATAAAGAACCCAACACTACATAACAGCAGTAACTGGAAAAATACGGCTCTCACCGATGGGTTATATACGACTCGTTTCCAACCACCTGAGGGAGGCGCTGTTTTTTCCTCAGCTGAAGCAGCTCTTGCAACGCTCTCGTTGCTGGCAGGTTTGGAATCAAGGTTAAGCGGTGAATCCAGTTCTAAATCACTTGTAGACATCTATGCACCTATACTAACAAGTTAAATCCCTGTGCAAATCAAAGTAAAAAGGATGCCAGCTCCCCAGTCTCTGCTGGCACCCTTCCCAGCCAACTTACGTTTTATTGAAATATCATGTTAGCGAACTGGTGGCGCATACATAATGCCGCCATCATTCCATAGTGCATTGAGTCCACGTGCAATTTTCAACGGTGAGCCCGTTCCGACGGTGCGTTCAAAGCTGTCACCATAGTTACCTACTTGCTTGAGTACTTGATAAGACCAATCATCGGCTAAACCCAGGCCCTGCCCTTTAGGTCCCTCAACACCCAACAAGCGCAATACGTTAGGATCAGTAGACTTTTTCATACTGTCGATATTCGCCTGATCGATACCGTATTCCTCGGCATTGACCATTACATTCAATGTCCACTTAGCGATATTGAACCACTGGTCATCACCTTGGGCGACCACGGGCCCCAGAGGCTCTTTTGAAATAACTTCAGGTAACACAACCGCAGAAGATGGGTCGGCTAATTTGATACGGAGCGCATAAAGCTGGGATTGATCGGAAGTCAGCACATCACAGCGCCCCGCTTCGAAGCCTTTCACTGTCTGGTCAGAGGTATCGAAGACCACTGGCTTGAATTTCATCCCATTAACACGGAAGTAATCCGCCAAGTTCAGCTCAGTGGTGGTACCAGACTGGATACATACCGAAGCACCATCTAATTCTTTGGCTGAAGTAATGCCCAGTTCTTTACTGACCATAAATCCCTGGCCGTCATAATAGTTAACCCCAACAAAGTTGATACCTAGGGCGCTATCACGCTGCATCGTCCATGTCGTATTCCGTGAAAGGATATCTATTTCACCTGACTGCAGTGCCGTAAAGCGCTCTTTGGCAGTAAGCGGCACGAACTGAACTTTGCTTGCATCTTTCAAAACCGCAGCAGCAACTGCCCGGCAGTATTCCACATCAATCCCTTCCCAGTTTCCTTTGGCATCGGTACTGGAAAAACCAGGTAGACCTGTACTCACACCGCACTTTAGAACACCGGCTTCTGTCACCTTCTTCAAAGTTGCTCCACTTGAAGCCTGCGCGGCTGTTGCTGCGCCCGACATCATCAACGCTGAAGCTAATAATGAAATTGAAATACCATTAACGACTTTCTTCATATTGGACATCCTGTCTACCATTAGAGATAACCTTTTGATTTATGTTGCAGTCTCAAAATTGCAACAGGCGTGCCAATATACCCACAAAGAATTAGAAAGGCTTTGAAACAGAAAAATCCACTAAGATAGATAGCATTAGAAAAAGATATAACTAATTGATAATAAAAAGAGGTGCATCTCTTTCATTCTATCATTCAGCTTTTGGGTGACGTTCACACATGGTGCGTGATTGCATCAAAAGAGGTCATCAGTTTGGCGAGGGGTATGCACCTTAAAAAGGCAGATAGGCATATTGTACTCAATAATAAGTACACTTCATTCCAGCAAATAAAGCTATCAAACAAATATATTTAGGCGTTTAGACATCTATAGGAAATAAGGGTATGCCAGCCAATCAAGCGCTAAAACTAAATACAAATGAATATTTGAATAACGAAAACGATTGCGTGAAATGTATATAGAAAACTACAGGTAATGGCTATTTGGTAAGGAAGGGGGAGTATATGCCAGAAACACTGGATCACTTGTGCCTCTGGCTGTACTGCTTTTAACCTACTTTTAAATCAAGCAATTAGCGCGAATGCGCTGCAACGACATTACTTAGATTTAGTTTTCAGGTTATTTGTTTGTGTCTGATGGTAAAACCACTGACGACGGTTACGATTTGACATAATACACCTCTCATTTTTCCTAAACGAGTAAGGTTGATATTTCTCTTTAATAATACCGTTCTTACTCATCCTATACCGCTTTACTTTATACTGAATCCTGTGACATCCATATGACAATTCAATAAAAGAAAAACGTCAATCCTCATTGTTATCCAATAGGTAATTACCTAACACAAAAGTAAAGGCATGTCTTATGCCAACTTTAGAATAACCGAGGATTTAAAGAACTGTGATGTAGCTAGAGGAGAATGACTTGACCTTAATTAACGGTTTAAGGAGCCCTGTATGGAAATTTCCACCTCTGAATAACAATCAACAGTTTCAAATATAAGAGGCTACCAAGCCTTTTGCAATACTCTTTGGCATTTTTTTTGTGATAGAAGTCATCAATTTCCGACATCAGATGCCTAATTTCAAAATAAAGTAGCGCAGGTTGCTGTTTTGACTCATTTAAATTCCAAGTTAACAGTAAATCACCTCTACAGAAAATTTTCATTAACAAGAAAAATGTATCTTTATCAATGACAGAATAGATCTTGCAACACCACAAAAACCTCATATTGACAACTCCGCAACAAGCAATAGACTGGCATAATAGTCCTCGTGGAGATGGTACTATGGGTATGTACACTATTACTTTAGAGAAAACCGCGAAAGTTCCGAAGAAAGTGCTATTCGAGCTCCTCACCGACCACGGTAACCTGGGCCGTTTCTTTAACGGTCAATACAACTTGATTAAAGAAGGTAAACCTGAGAGTAACGGTATTGGTGCTATTCGTGAAGTGTCTAACGGCTTATTTACCGTTCAAGAGCAGGTGATTGACTACAAACAAAATGAGCACCTGCACTATAAGATTATCCAAGGGGCTGCAGTAGAAGAGCATGGTGGATGGATAAAGTTTAACAGCCTAAATGCACACGATAGCATGATCCACTACCGAATTATGTTTACCCCAAAAGTGAAAGGTACAGGTTGGATAATGAAGTACCTTATTGAAAAACAAATAAAAAGAGCGTTGGACAATTTAGCAGACTATGGTGAAGATCACTGGCAACCTTGAAACAGCTTTTCCTCCAAATAACTGAATTATCATACGAATGTTCTAATTGTTTAATATTTATCCTCTAATTTGATCTGGTCGCTGTTCAAGACGGTCCAATAGGGCTTTACTAGTACCATAAAAGTGCCCAATCAAGAGGATAGCTATGCCACATCAACCATTATTAACGACTCACCGATTGCTCTTGCGCCCACTGCAGCTTTCTGACGCCAAGCGAGTTCAAGCCCTTGCCGGTGATGAACAAATTGCAAATGGAACACTGAATATCCCCCACCCTTATACCGATGGTGTTGCAGGTCAATGGATAGGTAAGCACCTTGCTGGTTGGCACAAAGGACAATCGGCAATCTACGCAATTACCTTGAAGTCATCCCAACAGTTGATAGGTTGTATCGGCCTACACAACATCCAAGACAACAAAGCGCAACTAGGCTATTGGATTGGTGTACCCTACTGGGGCCAGGGATTCTGTACAGAAGCGGCTGAGAGAATTGTTGAGTTCGGCTTCAAGCGCCTTAAGCTGGATGTTATCTATGGGCAGCATTTCAGCCGTGAAATAAATCCAGGTAAAGTGATGCAGAAAATTGGTATGAAACATGTCATGACCAAAAATGATGCAGTAAGGGTAAACATGCTCACCGAAAACATGGAGTACTACGAAATGAAGTGCCCGCAAGCACTTCCCGTTAGCTAGTTACTGACAGATTACCCATCTGTTATTCCTTAAGCCTTGCCATTTGGTACACATCCACATATTCGCCATTGCGCAAGGCATAGTTACGTGAAGTCCCCTCAATAACAAAACCCAGCTTTTCATAGAGCGCAATGGCAGAAATATTATCTGTATACACGGTCAATTCAATGCGAGTGACACCAATCCAGTTCTCTGCCATGTCAACCAGCTCTGTTAGCAGCGCCGTTCCGATCCCTTTTCCTTGATAGTCATCGTGAACCGCCATCCCAAAACCCGCCACATGCCTGCGACGAGGGTTTTGTTCAACAGCGAAACCAGCCTGACCAACGACTTTACCGTCAAGCTCAGCAAGCAAGCTGTAGACATTAGAGGGTAGACTTTCGATTCGCTGTTCCCATAGTTCCAGTGATGGATGAGGCAGCTGCAATGTTCCGCTGTAAGCATTGCGCCCAGCATAAATTTCTCGAATGGCTGGGATATCTTCTTTCTCGACATGCCTGATAATGATCGACATTGGCTTCCTCCTTGTGTTTTAAACCCAACCTTTAAAACAACATATAAACCGATTAAAAACAATTATTTATTGGAGAAAATCATCACCTACCCCGGAACATCCCTTTATAAAATCCGCTAAAAATAAGTTTATTTTATAATTGAATTATTTCGCTGATCCATTCCTTATCTGCGTCAGTATAAGGAAATTGTGTAGTGTGATGGAATTGCGGTAAATAATCGATTTTGTTTGTTTTTTCTTTACATGTCATAGCCATAGATTAAAACAACATAAATTTTGTGCATTTATCTGTAATCCAATAGCTATACTGAAAATGAGGCAAATGGGCTCGTTCACTTAAGCGATACAAACTAAGTTTTGCGAACAGCTCCATTTAATGCTCAAAGGAAAAAAAGTTTAACTGTTAACGCACTGAATTTTAAGTGAATACAAAAAAAACAATAAAACTGATGAAAGATACGATTTATAGGCGGGTCTTATAG
>NZ_JACSOF010000169.1:0-13856 GCF_014349205.1 Photobacterium sp. BZF1 | reverse complement strand
AATAGCCAATAGCCAATAGCCAATAGCCAATAGCCAATAGCCAATAGCCAATAGCCAATAGCCAATAGCCAATAGCCAATAGCCAATAGCCAAAACGCCACCCTTGGGCAGCGTTTGAATATTGATTAGATTTGGTAGTTGAACTCTATCCGGTGATCACCGTCTTTGAAGTCAGTGTATTCTGTCCAGTTGGCAAAGTAGCGTACGTTGAAGCGTGGATTGAACTGGTAAGAGGCTGCAAACTCATGGGCGAGAATATTTGAGTTACCTTCACCGTATGCATTGTCTTTGTAGGTATCTGAACCGGATAAAGTGGTCATCCACATCGGGTTGTAGTTAAGCCAGATTTTATCGTTGATGGTGAACTTACCGTAGGTACCGACAACAGCAAAGGTACCCGGTACTGAGTAGCCACTTGTCTCAGTAAAGACACTGTTGTTGCCAAATGCCGCGCCTGCACCAGCAAGCGGGAATAGCTGGACAGGGCCTAGTGCAGGAAGAGCCTGGATAAAGCTGTAGGAAATGTTACCGGATTCGGTGTTGAAGTCGTAGGTGACATCAAGTTGGTTACCGCGGCCGTTGGTTAAATCAACACCGAAATTACGGAAACGGATGCTATCGATGCTGTCATTGGCATCGCTATCCCAGCCAAGGGTGTCGCCCAATGCGCCTTTGAACTCGAGTACATTCATCCCAGCAGTGGTAGGGTTGCCGGTGTCATAGGTTTGACCAAGTTTAATGTTCAAACCTTTGTCGGTATAGCCTGCGCCAACTTGGGTAAATACCGCAAGTGGGTCAGACATATCTTGAATCTCGTCATCGGAATGTGCAGTAAAGCTGACTGCAGAAAGCACAGCTGCAGAAATAAGTATTTTATTCATAATATTTTCTAAATAGGTACAACAATGAAGTGAAATTAAAATACCATTAAGAGAAAAAAAGAGGTGCACTGTTAGTGCAGGCTATTAAATTGGTTTGTAATTATGTGTGTTTTTTAAAAATATAAATTAAGAAAATATTTATTTAAATTATTATGACTGTTTAGCGTTGACTTGAATGAATGTTTTATTCTTGAAGTTTATGTAATAAAAGTTTGCGGTGCACTCACAGTGCATCGACGGTAGTGGTTTTAAATTATGATGAAAGGAATACTTGAAACTTAATGGCCGGTTACTTTAAGGCACTAATTTTAAGTTCCATTATTGAATGATCTAGCTGTTGTTAGGTACTAGGTTTTATTAGGTAAGAGATATTGTTAGGTAAGAGATATGATTGATTTGAATCTTGTGCGGGTGTTTGTAGCAGTTTACCGTAACTCTTCCTATACCCTTGCAGCGCGCGAGCTGAATTTATCTCAACCTGCTGTCAGCCAGGCAATACGCCGCTTTGAAAGTAGCCTCAATGCATTGCTGTTTGTGAACGAGGGCCGCCGGCCTTCGCCAACCCCATATGCCACACGGCTAATCAGGCACCTTGGCTTAGCTGTTGATTCAATTGATGGAGTATTGGCACAACAGCGTGACGTTTGTGCTTATGTCAACGAAGCCTATTTTCATTTGTTCAGCGATATTGAGTATCTGATAATGCGGCAGCAGCCTCGGGCTCAAAAGCAGATGCTTGAAGACCTTCAAGCAAACAAAATAGAATTACTGTTAGATACCGTTGCTCACCTTGATAGAAATTTTATTGTTGAAGAACTTATGTCGCAGCCATTAGTTGTAGTATGCCGCCAAGCCCACCCAAGGGTATGCGAAAATACTCTGACAAAGGAACTGTTCTACAGTGAGGAGCATGTTGTTTTACAGCTTTGTTCCGAAAAGCGCCAAATCTTGGAATCGTTCGCCAAAGAGCCAGTTGGAACATTTAAAGACAAACTCGAAGTAAGCAGTGTTGCCAGTCTCTTAATGAGTGTTTCACGCAGTAATTGCTTGGGTATTGTGAATGCTGCCGTTGCCAATGAATGGGCGGATATACTTCGCCTGCAGGTTTTGCCTTTACCTATTGCCACCGAGTCTGTTCCATTGCAGATGATTTACCATCAACGTTATGCTCTGGATCCCCATCATCAAATGATTCGAAATGAGATACGTCAGCGGATCAGTCATAGCGTTCAGCCGCTTTAATTACTAATTATCAGATAATGAAAATTAGTACCTGAAAACTTCTATTTAAGAATCAACACCATGCAACTTACAAATAAACGCCTTATTGTTCCTGTGATTATCTCAGGAGCACTGTCTTTAACATGCGCAAAGGGGGTAAATGCTGATGAAAAACACCATGAAGACCCGACGAGAATTGTGACAAAGCTTGGGGTTGGTTACTCGGATGTTGCTTCGGTCTCAGGTTCATTAGGGTTGGATTGTATTCCCAACGGCTGGCTATAGTTATAACGATGGTGAACTGACTCAGCTTGCTGATGATAGCAGTGATGAATACGTCATGATGCGCAGTACTAACCATGCCGGATATATCGGTATGTTCGGTGTACGCCCTTTTGAAGGGACGAAGTGGAGCATGATTGGTTTGATGGGGGTAGGCGCTGGCTCTGGCGGCTACTCCAGCTATTGGGGCGGTGCTGGATTGAGCTACAAGTTGAACGATAAGGCTTCATTCAACATGTTCGGTATTTTGTCTGAAGATGACTTTGGTACCAATAATAAACTAGGTGGCTCTTTCTCATATCAATTCTAATGATTAGTTATTGAATACCGGCTGATGAGATTTAATTACTTGTAGGTACGTAATTGCATAAGGTGTACTTATAGTTCGTATAATCTGGGTGTTATATATCTACGTCATTCTAATGATTAAAATTTTCTCGGAATTTTAATCTTGCTCCAAGTATTGGCGAACGACATCATGAATATCATTGAAATATTGAAAAGTAAATATGGTATCGATGATGAGTTAGCAACACACCTTCTCGAAATGGGAACGGTTAAGAAATTGAAAAAAGGAGATTTTCTTTATTATCAGGATGAGCGAGCTAACTTTATCACCATACCAATTTCTGGAACTTTAAGTTTTTCTCCTACTTGTGAGGACAGCGGAAGTATACAGTACAACTTGATTACCCCTGGTATCATCGTTAATGAGGTTTCTTTCCTTGTCGGCGGGGGGATCTTGACGGAAGTTAAGGCTGTCATTGATTGTTGCGTTATTCAATTGCCTTATACTGCTGCAGAACTACTGATGGAGAAATCCCCAAGCTTCTTAAGAATGCTATCAATTTCTCTAGCTAAGAAGCAGCGAGCTACGTTGGCTCTTTTCAACCTAAGGGGAGAAAAAGATGCCAAAGGTAAAATCAAAAAAGCGTTGTATGTGATCAGTGAAGCGACACCTGATGGGGTAATTCCTGTCAACATTATCACTTTAGCGTCCCTACTTTGCATTTCAAGAAATACAGTGGGGCGAGAGATAAAGCGGTTTATTGATCATGGAGAGATTATCAAAACGCATGAAGGCTACCGGTTTGTAAATAGCATTCAGAAAGTAGCGTAGGCTATTTATTTGACCTCAAATATAACCCAGCAAATGCTGGGTTTTTTCGGATTAAACAAAACATGAAAAATGCATATATTTTAAAAGCGAAAACAAAGCTAAAGCAGTTATTGAAATCTTTGACCTCCATTAACCCTAATACTGAACATGAAGTTGATGAAGTCATTCAAGCTATAGGCGGTTTGGAGAACATTTGTGAAACGGGCGCTTGTGCGACACGACTAAGGTTGCGATTACAGTCGACGTCTGTAGTTGATAAAGAAAGATTAACGAGCCTTGGGGCGCATGGGGTAGTGGTTTTGGATAACGAACATATTCAAATTATTTTTGGCTTGAAGGCAAATATGTATTCACAGATTATTGAGTCGCGTTTGTTTGAATATAAATGAAAAAACCTGCCAGTCGGCAGGTTTTTTATTGGTGAGGAGAGGGGAAGATTACTTCTCTACCTTGTACATTTCAGGTAGGACGAACTCACCTTTTACTACTTCATCTTTTGGCTCATACATGCGGATTTGAAGCATGAAGTCATCGTTTGGTGCTGGTAGCCAGTTTGCTAGGTGTTTCTCGTCAGTTGGCTTGTCGTGGCCGATGAAAACAGTCAGAGAGCCATCTTCGTTGTAAATTAGGTCTTCTGTCATTGTGCCAACCTTGTAGCGGTCGATTTCGTTTTCAACCATGAAGCGGTCTTGCGCATCGTACATGGTTACCGTCCAGAAGCCGCCCAAGTGGCTGTTAATTGCCATGTCTGCTGGGAAGGTGATGGTGTAACCATGCTCTCCTGATAGCATATTACCATCGCTGTCAACGTAGCGTTTCGGGTACATGGCACGCTCTGGCGAGTTAAGGCCAATCGAGTTCATGTTTACAGCAGCACGTAGTAGGTAATCGGTGCCGTAACGGCCAGCATCGAATTCCCAGTTCCAGCCATTTACCGGTACGCCGGTATGTACAGCGGCATCACGTACAATGGCAAAGCCATCGGCAAAGGCAGCTTTCAGTGCGGCTCTACGTGCTTCGCTTAGGTTTTCAGTACCACCGTTACCGACACCGATGTAGGCGAACGTATCAACCAGCTCTTGGTCTTTCTCAAGCGGGTTTTCTGCCAGCACTTTATCTAGGCGGTCAAACCACTCAAGGCCAGCTGGGAAGTTAACCGTTGGCGCACCTGCAGATTCTTTGGGCTCTGGCTGTGGTACCGTGTTCGGGTAGTCAGAAAGCTTGGTTAGACGGAACTGCTTCTGAACTTCGCGCGCAGCCGCTTCATCAGCAAGGTTTTCTACCCCAAGGCGACCTGCCATCCAGATATAACGAGTGTAAGAGTAGTACACGGGCAGGCCTTCAGGTAGTTCACCTTCATAACCTTTTTTCGCCAGAACGAAGTCGCCGCCATCGTTGCCAACCGTTGCGTTGCTAAGGTCAACTACCGCTTCTGTGTACATATCGATGATTTGCGCCATCCAGTAACGGTTGTCGGTAACTTCTGGCACTGTCAGTACAATTGGTTGCTCTTCAAGGTCGCCCCACATCTGTAGGTATAGCGTATCGTTGTTTGGTGTCGTGTAAGAGCGGTCACGGTAGTCCCACAGGCGTGTGATTGGACCTAGTTCGTTCAATGGTGCTTGGCCATTGTTGACTGGCGCATCTACAGATGTTTGTAGCTCAAGCGCAACATCCATCATTACCGGTGCCCAGCCGTAAACGGCAGCCTGTACACCAAGAGCATAGGCATAGTTGTATTCAGCTTGTTCACGGTCTGTAAAGCTATTGGCAGCTTGTTGTTCTGGCGTAGATGTTTGTGACTCAGCCATCGTCGCTTGGGAACAGCCACTTAGGGTAAAGCTTGCAGCCAAAGCAATAGCAACCGTCTTTTTCATTAATTTGTTCATTGTCATTCCAACACCTGTGTAGGTACATGAAGAAATAGCGTTTTGTGTTGGCTGTATTACACCGTTAAATAGCGTGGTGAACCATGAGGTGGGGGTTATATGACGCATCAGCACAGCTTATGCATTGATGGTTAATGCATAAGCTGAACCAAGAAGGAAGATAAGCTACTTTTTGTGCAGAAGTGTTTTGATTTGATGCTTTATGTTGTCACGTAATGCGATATGGTTGGGATCTTTGATCGCCCTTCGGTGATAAATCATATGGATCGGCACATCGTGACAATCAATCGGCATAGGGAGCACTTTCAAGCCAAGACGAGATGCCCATTTGTCGGCAAATGAACTGAAGACCAACCCTAAGTGATAGGTGTCAGCGACCGATAATGCCATCGCTGCCTGGTTTGATACATCCTTGCGCTCAATGCGTGGTATTAATGGCTCTTTGGCAAAGAGCTCGAGGAATTGACGACCTTCCCGGGTTGCTTTGTAAATGATATGCCCTTCTTGGTAAAACTGCTCCTTGGTAAGGGTACCTCCGGTAATTCTTGGGTGGTCCGCCCGGCAAATGACATTAATAGGCTCACGATGGATTAGCTCAACTTCAAAGGCACTGTCTTTACGTGTGGTGGTATCAATGACCAAGTCCACCTGTTGTGAGCGGAGTTGGTCAAAAAGGGTGGTTTGATCCAAAGGAGGCACTTTGATTGAGATGCTGCTGACTTCTTCGAAGTAATGGGAAAGTGCTTCGATGCAATAGACGATATGCTCATCGGGAACAGAAAGCGCGTTGTCGATGATCTCCATACCATGTTGAAGTTTTTCAGCCAGCGCTACGGCCCGTCGGGTCGGGACAATACTCCTACCTTCTTTAACAAACAATGGCTCGCCCACTTGCTCCTCAAGTCGGCGGATCGCCATACTGACAGCCGGTTGGCTGACACCGAGACTCTCAGAGGCTCGGGTGTATGATTTATTCTGGTATACAGAAACAAAGGTACGTACCAGATTCAAATCCATATCTCATACTCTTGGTTCGTAAAAACAATCATATAGTAACATTAGAGCGGATATTGCAGAATGGTTTGGTCAATCACTACTGAAGTGCCAACTGGTAGCCTAAGATGGCGGTATTCAACAAAAAATCAGCAACGCCTTGCTACACTGACCACTTATACTTCCGGTGAGACAAGGAATTCTGATGAACAGCAAAAAGTTTGCAACTCAGGTTATCCATAGCGGTGATCAGACTGTCCAGCAAACCAACCCGATTTTCCCTCCAATTACGACCGCCAGTACGTTTGTTCAGCCCAATATTGGCGAGTTCGGCGACTTTAACTATTCGCGCTGCGATAACCCAACGCGAAGTGCTTATGAAAGTGCACTGGCCGAGCTAGAAGGCGGGGTTTATGCCACGGCAACGGCATCGGGTATGGCGGCGACGGCACTGGCGCTCGAACTTTTTCCTGCAGACTCCCATGCGATAGTGATGTCGAGCGTTTACGGCGGTACCCATCGTTTGTTCGAGACGCTACGCAGCCGTACTTCGGGTATGTCTTTTAGCTATGTCGATCTTAATGATCTGGCTGCTGTTGAAGCCTGTATCCAGCCCAATACGCAATTCATCTGGATTGAAACCCCAACTAATCCATTGCTTGAGCTGGTGGACATCGAAGCGGTTTGTCAATTGGCCAAGCAACGTGAGCTGGTTTCAATTGTCGACAACACCTTCTCAACAGCGTGGAACCAACAGCCACTCGCGTTAGGGGCAGACATCGTGATGCTTTCTACCAGTAAATATATCGGTGGACACTCGGATCTGATTGGCGGGGCGTTGATCGCTGCTGACAAGGCTCTGGCACAGCAACTGGATCGCTGTAAAACCACTGTCGGGGCGATTGCCTCACCGTTCGATTCCTACTTGGCGTTGCGGGGCTTGAAGACCTTGGATATCCGGATGGAAAGGCAATGCAGTAATGCCCTCAAGGTTGCTAAGTGGCTCGAGCAACAACCGACGATTGAGCAGGTTTACTACCCAGGCCTCGAAACTCACCCTCAGCACGCGTTATGCCAAAAGCAGATGCGCACAGGCGGTGCGGTGGTATCGATACGTTTGAAAGGCGATGAAGAGGCAGTGAAACAGTTTGTCGGCAAGCTGCAGTATTTCATGTTGGCGGAATCATTGGGTGGGGTAGAGAGCATGATTAACCATGCGGCTACGATGTCCCACGCAGGTGTCCCTGAAGCCGAGCGCGAAAAGATGGGCATTTATTATCAGACCCTCCGTTTGTCAGTCGGCATCGAGGATGCCGATGATTTGATCGCGGATCTCGAACAGGCGTTGAACAGCGAATCCTGATTATTGCCTTGAAGTGAAACTCAAAAAATACCCTTCCTCAGTTTGATCGGAAGGGTATTCTTCTCAAGCCTTTAGCCTCAAACCCTATCTCAACATACTGCTGTGTATTTCGCGACCTTTTGGTGTTAAGGCATAGACTCGGCCTTCACTCTTCTTCACTAATCCGCTGTTGACCAAGTGGCGTAGGTGGAAATTGAACTTGGTGTGATCTTCGATGCCGACCAAGCGGCACAGGTCCATAAATTTTAATTGTTGGTGCAGACTCAATTGTTGCATCACCGCGCGACGGATCGGGTTGGCTAGCGCTGAAAACACCTGATCATTGGTACGCTCTTCGATAGGCGATTTTGGTGATCGCTGGGTATGGACGCGTTTGAGAGTGACAGACAGGGCAGCAAGGTTGAAGGGCTTGGTCAGGAACTCGTCCGCCCCTTTCTTCATGGCATCGACAGCGACATCCACGGTGGCAAAAGCGGTGGTGATGATAATACCGATATGGGGCTGCTGGCGGCGAATGGTCGTCATGGCTTCGATACCTGTTAACCCACTCATCACTACATCGAACAGGGCCAGATCGAATTGTTGTTCATTGGCAAGTTCCAATGCACGTTCAGCACTTTCGCAGGCACTGACATCAAAGCCTTCGAGGGTTAATGCCTCTACCAACACTTCACGTAGATCGTCATCATCTTCGGCCAGTAGTAGTGATAGGTTCACAGTTGCTCCTTAGGTAGCTCTATTTCAACACACAGGCCATTACCGGTATTTTTCAATGATAATTGGCCCTGGTGTTGGCTGGTGATTTGTTTGCAGATGGAAAGGCCCAAGCCGGTGCCTTTGCCGGCTGGCTTGGTGGTGTAAAACGGTTTGGTGGCAGCGGCAAGGGTATCGTCACTCATACCAGGCCCGTTGTCCGTTACCCGGATCAAAACCTGATCGCCTAACTGGTTGGCACAGATGGTGATAATGCCATGCTCACCACAGGCATCAATAGCATTGTTCAGAAGGTTGATAAAAAGCTCCTGCAATTGGGTGTTATCCGCCTCTAGCGCGAGTTTATCAGGTACGTTAGTCGCCAAAGAATAGTCAGCCAATCGGTGAGACATCATGTCTAGCGTGTCATTAACCAAGCCAGCAAGATTGATGATGCTGTAAGTTGGGGTTCGCTGGTGGGCGTAATTGAGTACTTCGTGGCTAATATTAGCGGCTTTCTCCATGCCATTGCGGATCCGGTTGAGTTGTCGGTGAGCATTTTCATTCTCTGCTGACAGTTGGCGTTCCAACAAATCACAGCTGACAATGGCACTGCTAAGCGGCGTTTTTATTTCGTGGGCAATGGCAGAAGTCAGTTCACCGAGTTCTTTGAACTTATCATGTTGCAGTGATTGCTGAAGTTTGGCTTTTATCTGGCGGTGGCGCTCTAAATCAAAAACGACCAATGCCCGCCATAGGGTCACCGAAATACCGACTGCGCATAAAGTACGCACTATAGGAACCCAAATCCCGTAAGAGGTTAATAACAAACCGGCAGCAACGCCATAGGCAACCACGGCCCCGCCTGTTAATTGAAACCATAAACCTGAATTGGGTTGGGTATCATTAAGTTGTTGACCATAAATAAATAAACAGTATCCCGATAATAAACCAGCGCCAAATCCAAATATCCACCTAATTTGACTGGCGCTGTTATATAAGAATAAAGTCGTTGGTTGTGAATGATAGTTGTGAATTAAAAACAAAGAAAATATAACAAGAGTGCTAATAATGACTCTTTTTGCATATTGCCGATATTTCCATTGGATTACGTCTAGCATTTTCCAAGCAAATGCGCCGAGCGCAAGGAATGACACCCATAGCTTGATAACCTTAAAGGCCTCCAAACGTACGACTTTACTGAGTGCATTCTCATAGAGGATAAGATAAAGCTCGGACCACTCGTGCAGTCCATGGATGAAGCCAAATACTGCCAAAGTGGGGAGTGCTGTAGCTATATGCAGGCGGCTTAGCTTTAAGTTTCTGAATGTTATGGAAAAGCCAATGGCAAAGAAAGCCAGGCCATAGATAAGATAGATAATAAAAACAGATAAATTTTCCATCCGTTAATCTTAAGCGAGATAGAGGCCTCAAGCAATAATGCAAAAATTAGACGTTATGCTGCCTCATAAAATAGCATCTTCCGCTGGTTGTGAACTTTTCTTCACGGAATATTCTGGCAATGATAATTCTTTTCTATATTTTGCTTTATGAAAGCGAAAGTAATAAAAGTGAAATATTCCAAACCTAATCTCCACCCCACAAGTTTGAAGACCACAATCCTTAGAAAGTTGCGCTAGTAGGACTTTGAATGAACACCTTAGTTTTTATTTTGCCAGTTTTTAAAAGATGCTGTAAACAAAACTTGTTGAATGAACGACCTTGCAGGTGCTAGGGAATAATCCCTAGCCCTGCACTTAACTCGATAAGAGTTTATTACGAGCTAACTCATTCGTAACCTCACAATATAATCGGAGATAAGATTGTGAAACTAATCAAAACCGCTTTGGTTTCTTCTGCACTGATGGCTGCATCATTTGGTGCAGCGGCAAATGTTACTATCAATGGTGCAGGTGCAACGTTCCCACACCCAATCTATGCGAAGTGGGCAGAGGAATACCGTGCTGAAACCGGCGTGCAGATTAACTACCAGGCAATCGGTTCAGGCGGCGGTATCCGTCAAATCACGGCTAAAACTGTAGATTTCGGTGCAACGGACGCGCCGCTTACTATCGAACAGCTTAATGATGAAGCCATGCTTCAGTTCCCAATGGTAATGGGCGCAATCGTTCCTGTGATCAATGTACCGGGCATCGAAGCCGGTGAGCTTAAACTGACAGGTGAAGTGCTGGCTGATATTTACATGGGTAAAATCAAGCAGTGGAATGACGAGCGTATCGCTGAGCTAAACGAAGGGCTAGACCTGCCAAACCAAGCTATTTACGTCGTTCACCGTTCTGATGGCTCTGGTACAACCTTCAACTTCACCGATTACCTTTCTCTGGTTAGCAAAGAGTGGGCTGAGAACATCGGTGTCAACTCTGATGTCACATGGCCTCGCGAAGCGACGACCATCGGTGGTAATGGTAACGCTGGCGTTGCCAACTTCGTTGGTCGTACCCGAGGCGCAATTGGCTATGTTGAGTACGCGTTCGCCAAACAGAACAACATGGCTCACACCCAGATGGCAAGTGCGGAAGGCAACTTCATCCAGCCGACGATGGACACCTTCCAGGCTGCTGCAGCCAATGCAGACTGGGCCAATGCGCCTGGCTTCCGCCTTCTGCTGAACAACCAGCCAGGTGCTGAATCTTGGCCTATGACAGCAGCAACTTTCATCCTAATGCACAAAGAGCAGATGGATTCGGACAAGGCACAGGCCATTGTTGATTTCTTCCAGTGGAGCTACGAGAAAGGTGGCGACATGGCTGAAGAGTTGGACTATATCCCGATGCCTGAGTCTGTAGTGGAAATGGTAAACAGCGAATGGTCGCAAGGCTTTACGTCTAACGGCGCAGCTTTCATCGAATAATTTTCTTCCACTTATAATTTCCGCTGTCCATCTCGGTGGGCAGCGGCTGTATTGATTATGTTATTGACTATCGCTAAGCCAAAACTGGACGGAGATTCAATCTTCAATCGAATCAGCCTGTTCAGTGCGGCATTGATCTTTATTACCTTGGTTGGCATCGTCCTTTCTTTGATCGACGGTGGCTGGAAGGCTTTTTCTGAATTCGGTCCGGGGTTCGTATTCCGTAACGTTTGGGACCCGGTAAACAGTGATTTTGGTGCGGCTTCTGCCGTTTATGGCACCTTGGTCACATCACTTATTGCCATCGTCATAGCGATCCCTGTCGCTATCGGTACGGCTATTTTCCTTGCCGAACTTGCGCCTCGATGGATTGCATTACCCGTTAGCAAGGCAATCGAATTGCTCGCTGCGGTTCCGAGTATTATCTACGGTATGTGGGGCCTATTTGTGTTCGCGCCATGGTTTTCGGAAGGCTTCCAAATGTGGGCCGCGATGCACCTTGTCGGGTTGCCGTTGATTGGCTCTTGGTTTGATGGACCGCCGATTGGCATCGGTTTGCTAACCGCCGGCATTATCTTGTCGTTCATGATTTTACCGATTGTCACAGCGCTAACCCGCGATGCCCTGCAATCCATCCCGAATGTTCTGCGCGAAGCCGCCTATGGTGTCGGGGCGACACCATATGAAGTGATAACCCGTGTATTACTGCCAAAAATCAAGAGTGCTGTGGTTAGTGCCGGTATTTTGGGCTTGGGGCGCGCTCTGGGTGAAACCATGGCGGTCGCCTTCGTGATCGGCGGTGCCAACCGGATCGAAACGTCTTTGTTTATGCCGGCAAGTTCGATCTCGTCGACCATTGCCCAGCAATTCAATGAAGCAACTAACCCAATGCATATTTCGTCACTGATTGGTCTGGGTCTGGTGCTGTTTGCAATCACTGTAGTGGTGATGGGCACTGCGCGATACCTGACGAGGGCTTCGAAATGAGAAAGCTGAAAAACCTGCTGTTCAAACTTTTCTGTATTGCGTCTTCGATGCTGGGGATCGTGGTCCTGGCCAGTATCCTCTATACGCTGGTGTCTAAGGGTATCTCGGGGATGAACCTAGCGGTATTTACCGAATTGACGCCTGGGCCGGGTAGCCAGGGCGGCTTGAAAAATGCCATTTACGGCAGTTTGATGTTGACCGCCTTGGGTATTTTGATTGCAGCGCCACTGGGTGTTTTGGCCGGGACTTGGCTGTCGGAAGCCGAGAAAGGTAACAAATTGGCTGAAACCCTACGATTCTTGAACGGCATGTTGGTCAGTGCGCCTTCGATTCTTGTGGGCCTGTTTGTCTACGGCTTGATTGTGGTGCCAATGGGGTCTTATTCAGGCTGGGCAGGTGCAGTTGCTCTGGCCATTCTTGCTCTACCTGTGATTGTGTCCTCAACCGAAGAAATGCTGCGTCTGGTTCCGCCAACGCTCAAAGAAGCGGGCAGTGGTTTGGGTGTGCCGAAGTGGCGTGTGATCACCCAGCTCGGTTACCGTGCGGCGGGCCCGGGTATCGTGACAGCAATTCTATTGTCTATTGCCCGTATTTCAGGTGAAACAGCGCCGCTGCTGTTTACCGCACTAAACAGTAACTTTATGACGACAGATCTTGGCAAGCCAATGGCTAACCTACCTGTCACCATTTATCAGTATGCGATGAGTCCATTTGCTTCGTGGCAAGATCTCGCGTGGTCAGGTGCCCTGCTCATCACCGGTTTCATTTTATTGGTCAACATTACAGCGACCGCATTACCAAAATTGATTAAAGCGAGAAAAGCATGACAGCGACAGCGATTAACACTATGACAGCACCTGTTGGTAACACGGTTACCAGTGCGGATGTAGCGCTGGAACACCGAATGGATGTGCGTGACCTTAGCTTCTATTACAACGCTTCTGATGAGGCTGCCCTGAAAGGCGTCAATCTGCCGATTTTCAATAATCGGGTAACGGCACTGATTGGCCCGTCAGGTTGCGGTAAATCAACCCTGCTTCGAACCATGAACCGTATTTACGACCTATACGGCTCACAGCGTGCGGAAGGGGAAATCTTGCTCGATGGCGAAGATATCCTGGGTAATGTGGATCTTAACGAGTTACGTTCAAAAGTCGGCATGGTATTCCAAAAACCAACGCCATTCCCAATGTCCATTTATGACAATATGAAGTTCGGCCTTAAGATGAAAGGCGGCCTTAGCAAAGAGGAAATGGATACCCGTATCGAGAAAGCCCTTCGTCGGGCCCATCTGTGGGAAGAAGTTAAAGACAAGATGCATGCTGATGCAAGTGGCTTGTCAGGTGGCCAGCAGCAGCGCTTGTGTATTGCTCGTACCATCGCACTGCAGCCGGAAGTGATCCTGATGGACGAACCGACTTCGGCCTTGGATCCGATTGCGACGGCAGCGATTGAGGAGCTGATCACCGAGCTTCGCGAGAAATACACCATTGTAATTGTGACCCACAACATGCAGCAGGCGATGCGTATCTCTGATTACACCGGATTTATGTAC